>JBCDCU010000001.1:0-75766 GCA_039181265.1 Pseudomonadota bacterium
ATCGCCTGGTCACAACACGGCGGGATGGCCGGACCATTTATTACAGCATAGCAAATGATGATGTGCGCGCGGTGATCGTCCAGCTCTATGACATTTTCTGCAAACCTGTGCGCAGTCCCGCCAAGGACTAGTTTGCTAGCTCCTTCGCGGGGCCTTGTGGGCATGCGGAAACTGACTTACGCTTAAAAGTTAAGTTTCATCGTCTGTGAGGGAGGAAGCAGGCTATGGAGATAACGGCACTTCTGTTGCCGCTTTTTGGGTTGGCATCTGGAACCGTTCTCGGTTTTGTCGCACGCAGAAACTACTTCTGCACTTTGTCCGCGCTGGAACAGCACTGGTATGGCGGGAATTCAGCTGGCGTGCGCACCTGGGTGCTTGCCGCTGCGAGCGCGATTATCTTTACCCAGGCATCGGTACAGGCCGGCTTCTTCGATCCAACTGAGAGCTTTTATCTCAATGCGAATTTCAGTTGGCTTGGAGCAATCATTGGCGGGCTTTGCTTTGGGTTTGGAATGGCACTTGTCGGCACGTGCGGATACGGAGCGCTTGTGCGGCTTGGCGGTGGCAGTCTGAAGAGCCTGATGACCGTGCTGGTGCTGGGGCTTGCCGCCCTTTCGACCCAGCGCGGGCTTTTGGCACTCGGACGAACGCAGACAACAGACCGGGCGGTCATTGATTTTTCCGAAGCCGGTGATCAGTCCATTCCGACTCTTCTATCTTATTTCGTGGGCTTCAATGTCGCCGTGCCCGTAACGATCCTCATCGTATTGGCGCTCCTGTACTGGATCTTCAAGGACAGTGCATTTCGCGCCAACAAAACCGGTATTTCGACCGGTCTCATTGTCGGCTTCATTGTAGCGAGCGGCTGGTGGATCACGTCTTATTTGAGTAGCCAATCCTTCCATCCCGTGCAGGTTGAATCGGCGAGCTTCGTCGCGCCCATTTCAGATGTGGTAATGCAATTCGGCATCGTCACGGGTATCGGGCCGGATTACGGCGTCGGCATGGTTGCCGGCGTGGTCTTGGGCTCGGCGATTGCTGCGCGTTTGGCAGATAATGTGCGTTGGGAGGCTTGCGATGATGCCCGCGAATTGAGCCGCCATATCCTCGGCGCGCTTTTAATGGGCTTCGGCGGCGTGCTTGCGATTGGCTGTACCATCGGCCAGGGGATCAGCGCCGCTTCGCTCCTCGCAGTCTCAGTGCCGCTGACGATAGGATCGATCCTGATCGGTGCGAGGATCGGTCTTGCCTGGCTCCTTGAGGGGGATATCAGCTCAGTCTTCAGGATGGGCTGAAGCGATAGCCTTTGGCCGTTTTTTCAACGCGTCCGACGCCCTCATTCGGAAGATGATATCCAACAAATTGCATCGCATCGGCGCCGAGTCGATCAAGGAGTACCTTGCGGGTTTTGATCCCTTTTTCGGGATCATGATCCGTACCGGACGGCAATTCGGGCTTTTCAAACGAAATAATGGAGTTCGTCAGTGCGTCACCAAGCACCATAACCGGATCGCCCGCGCCATGGATCACAAAGGACATGTGGCCGGGTGTGTGACCGCTAGTATCGACCGCTTCCACGCCTGCGAAGATCTCTGCCCCCGGTTCAAACAGTTTTACCTGTTCTGAAATTGCATCAAGGCGATTCTTTGCACCAACCGCAAAAGGTTTTCGTGCTTCCGGCATCAGATCGAGCGTTTTCGGATCCCTCCAGAAGTCAAACTCCGCGCGCGATATATGAAGGTCCGCTTCGGAAAAGAGAACGTCATCGAAATCATCGAGAATGCCCCAGAGATGATCGGGATGAGCGTGGGTGAATACCACATCGGTAATCTCATCGGGGGCAATGCCGATCGCATCGAGATTGTCAGTCAGATCTCCGGCGCTCGGCATGAAATTGGGTCCTGACCCTGCGTCGAACAGGACGAGCCTGTTCTCACTTCGCATCAGCGTCAGATTGAGAGCATTTTCGACAAACTCGCCTTCAACGATGATGTCGCCAAGGGTCTCGGTGAGGTCCTCTTGCGCAATATCTGGAAAGATGAACGACAACGGAAGGCGCAGATACCCGTCGCTGACCGTCACGATTTCCAGACCGTTGCCCTTTGCGACTTCTTTGGCGCTGACGCTTCTCACCATGTCGGGCAGCGCAAGAGATGTGCCCATGGCGATTGAAAGCTTAAGTAGGGTGCGTCTGTTCATCCCATTCCTCCGTGGGCGTGGCTTGCCTCCAAGGCAGCTCATGCAGCCACTTTGCGCGCATCCATCGGAGCATGCATAGCAACTGAACCGCCCTTCCCATCACAAATGGGAAGGCTCATTTCCAACACATATGAAAAATACTATGTTTTGAAAATTACAACGTTTCCAAAGCGAGTCAATAAACATTCGATTTTTTGAATGTTTGAGTTTCAATTTCAATTTAAGAGACTTAAGTTTCCGCAGGCGCGCAAATCGTCTGCACCCAAGGCCTCGAAAGAGAGGAGAACACCATGTCCGTAACACTCCTTTATTCTCGCCTTGTCCTTCCCGTCACGCTGATGCTTGTGTCCGCGGCATCGATGGCCTTGGAAATTGTCGCTGGTCGGGCGCTGGCCCCCTATGTGGGGATGTCGCTCTATTCCTGGACCGTTATCATCGCAGTCGTCCTTGCCGGACTTTCGATCGGCCACTGGCTGGGAGGATTGATCGCAGATCGCTACACCGCCCTCAGGATCTGGGTCGCCGGAACCCTTGCGGTTGCAACGATCACCACTCTCGCAAGCCTCGGGCTTTTGAAAGTGATCGAGCCGGCTGTTTCCGGCTCTGACCCGATCAGCCATGTGGCGTGGCTTTCCATGGGTGCTTTCTTCGCGCCGAGCGCGCTTGCCGGGATCATTTCTCCGGTGCTCACGAAAATCGCACTGGATGAAACCGAACCGAACCGACATGGCCGGGTTCTTGGCCTGATGTTTGCCCTCGGCGCCTTTGGTGCAATTGTCGGTACGCTGCTTGCCGGATTGGTGTTCATTTCCTGGATCGGCACAACCGGCTCCGTCATCGTGATCGCAGCACTTTACGGTCTGTTGTCACTGGCGTTCTTCCCGGTTTTTTTCAAAGCAGGAACCAGCGTTGCTTTGGTGATCGTTACCGGCTTGGCAGTCTATCAACCGCAACGCCTTGGACTGGGAACTTCCTGCCTTGAAGAGACTTCGTACTTCTGCGTCCGGGTCGATGACGTTGTTTTCAACGGCCGTCAATCCAGGCTGATGGCGCTCGATCACCTCGCCCATGGAATCAATGATGCTCAAGACCCGGAAATGCTCTTGAGCGCCTATGTTCAAGGGGTGGATGAAATCGTGCGAACGCGCTTCCCCGAACCGGGCATCAGCGCATTTTTCATGGGTGGCGGCGCCTACACCCTGCCGCGCGCCTGGCAATCAGCCTATCCGGAAGGCCGCTTCACCATTGCTGAAATTGATCCGGCGGTCACGCGGATCGCCGATGAGGAATTCTGGTTTGATCCTGGCGCAAATACCAGGATTCTCCATGGCGATGCGCGCCGGATCTTGTCCGAGCTGCCGCGAGACGAAACCTTTGACGTCATCTTTGGGGATGCCTTCCATGACATTACCATACCGCCCCATCTCGTCTCCGACGAATTCCATACGCTGGTAAAATCAAGACTGAATGATGGCGGGGTTTACGTCGTGAATGTGCTTGAGCGTTTTGGCCAGCCTGCGCTTCTGCTGTCGCTCGTGAAAACGCTGCAAGCCCGCTTTAACACCGTCGAACTCTGGCTTGATCTCGATTCGGTTCCTGAAGTCGATGCCCGGGTGACGTGGATTGTCCTGGCAACCGATATCCCGACACCGACCGGCACCTTTGAAGCGAAGAATGGGTTTTATCGTCAATGGGCCCGCGCACCGATCAAGCGCATGGGGGAGATCGTCGGCGAGGACAAGCTCGTCTTCCTCACTGATGATTATGCACCGGTTGACCGGCTGTTATCCGGCGTCCTCTTGGACGCCCGTCTGAGCGAGTGATAAGCGCATATACCCCTGCAGGGGACACAAGTGTCTTGGTGACCCCGACAGGATTCGAACCTGTGACCTACGGATTAGAAATCAGTGAAACATTCAATTCGCACCTACTACACGCTACTATTATTATATATAAAACAGATAGTTGTTTCGAACCTAGTGCTATGTAATATCAGGCATTGCGATGACTTTTGCTTACATTATGCTTACACGAAAGGGTGAGGAAAGCATCTTGTCGTTGCTGTCTTGTGTTCCCTGGCGACATGCGGAATTTTTCCCGCAAACAACCGGTGCTTTGAAACTTTAAACCTGGGATCGGATTCGATGTCGAAATTAACCAAGCGTTTCATCGATGCGGCAAAACCGTCTGAGAAAAACAGAATTCTTTGGGATGGTGAACTCAAGGGGTTCGGTGTGCAGGTTATGCCAAGTGGCGTGAAGTCGTTTGTGGTTCAATACCGGACACAGACGGGCAGGTCGCGAAGGATGACGATAGGACGCTATGGTCCACTCACCCCTGATGAAGCGCGGAAGATGGCGACAGACACGTTATCTCGCGTTCATAAAGGGCAAGATCCTGCTGGTGAAAAACAATCGCGAAAAGCGGCTCCAAGAATAAGTCATCTCATGGATCGTTACATCGCGGAACATGTGACGATCCATAACGCCGAAAGTACAAGAAGAGAGGCAATCCGGCTTGTTGAGAAGGTCATAAAGCCTCAACTCGGGCACATGAAGACGATTGAGGTCACGCGTGAGGATTTAACGAAGCTTCACCGAACTCTCGCTAAGACACCGCGGCAGGCAAACCATGTGCTGTCGATCCTGTCTAAGGCATTCTCGCTTGCGGAAATGTGGGGACTTCGTCCAGAACTGTCCAATCCAGTGCGGCTCATAAAGCGCTACAAAGAGGAACATCGTGAAAGGTTTCTATCGGACGTTGAATTAGCTCGGCTCGGTCGAACTCTGGAAGAAGCTGAAACGAGGGGCTTACCGTGGAAGATAAAGACCGATGACAATGGCGCGAAGCATCTTCCGGCTGACGAGAGCCAACGTCGGTCTTTCGTGAATCCAATGGCTATTGCAGCAATACGGCTTCTCCTTTTTACCGGAGCCAGGCTTTCGGAGGTTATCACTTTACGTTGGGAACACGTGGATTTCGAAAATCGGATGCTCGCCCTTCCGTCGCGCAAAGGCGATGGCCGCAAGGCGCATCCAACTAGTTCAAGCGCAATGTCGGTCGTTGAAGCTTTGCCCCGCCATATTGGTTCGCCCTACCTGTTTCCAAGAGCCAGTGATCCGGCTCATCCAATCAGCAGAGAAGTTATGGAGAGCACCTGGCAAAAGATCAGAGAGCATGCGGACCTGAAAGATGTCCGGATACACGATCTCCGTCACACGGTTGGCACCTTCGCTTCACAGGCGGGCAGTAATGCGTTCATGATCAGTCACCTGTTACGCCACAAAAACGTGACCGTCACCAATCGGTACGTCAATCCTGATGCAGATCCGATCAGGGAGCTTTCGGAGACGATTGGGCAACGTTTGGAGAAGGGACTGAGAAATATCAATGTTGCAAAAAGTGAGAGCTAGGTCTGCCGATCGCACTGTGGCGTGAGATTTTAACAATGAACAAGCGAAAAGACGCAAACGACGGTAGCAAGTACCAGGGGATTATTGGCCTGACGGCCCGAGAAGCATTTAGTCAATTTGTTTTGGCGGATCCAAAAGTCGTGTCGAGCATCGAGCGTGCGGTTGGGATTCAAAATGATTTTTCCCTCGAGCTGAAAGATCTGGAAAAATGGTATTTCCAAGGACGGTGGCCGCTTGTTCAGGATCCGCTAGAAGCGGCAGCGCGTCGAACAGAATCAAAGGCTAGTGCTGGTGTGTTAGGCGCTCGGCTTAACGGGAAACCGCATACGCCTGATGACATTCCGGCCAAACCAGAAGAGGTGCGAGCCTGTTATGAAGCAGTGCTCAGAAAATATGAAGAGTTGATCGATCTCTTTCGTGCGGGGAAACTGACAGTGGAAGGCTATCGTGTCAGTACGGGTGCTGCAGAGATGATTGATCCGTCCTTGTGGGGATCATCAAAACTTCGGTTGGATATCAAGGAGAACGAACTCGGTGAAGGTCGTGGGCGCCAATGGACGCCCAAATATGAGGTTTTGAAACTTTGTACAGCGATAGATCATCCGTTGGATCCGAATTCTCCGAGCCAGAGCAAAGGTGGACGCCCACAAACATATCTTTGGGATTCCGCGTTTGAATGCCTTGCAATCAGACTTGGAACAGAGGGGCTTCCTGAAACTGGAGAAAAACTTGCAGAGATGTACCTCGATGCATTCGAGGATCTGGGTAAAAATGCCGTGCCCGATATTGAGCAAGTAAAGAAGCATCTGCGGACAAAATACGTTCGCCTCTGGAGCCGAGCAAAGGCACGAAGTTAAAGGCAAAACCTGTTTTGCCCCCTTTTGACTGACGGAATAGCGCTCGTACTCGTAACTTCCTCCCATCGTAGCAATCGAGAGGAAGTCATCATGAATGATGTAAATCAGCGCGCCATCAACGCACTCTTAACCGAAGCTGCAGCAGCGGATTTTCTCAATGTGTCGATCCGTACCCTGCAGGCGTGGAGGGTGCGTGGCGGCGGACCGCCATATGCAAAACTGGGAAAATCGGTCCGGTATCGTCCTGGCGATCTCGAAACGTTCATCGCCAAGAAACTGACCATGTCTACAAGCGCTAATCAGGCATAGCTATGGGCAGTTCATACAAGCTATGGCCGGCTTTTGCTGCGGAGGAACACATATGACGCGGCAATAATTTATTGTTCGGGAAAACGGAGATCTCAAAATTCTTTCGACCGAAGCAGTTCTTGAGAAGAGCGCGCATATCATCGCCGGACCTTATCTGGGTCGCGGGCGCGCAATCATTGAGCGCCAGCGTCTGGCGAAACAGGAGGCGACAAATGGGGAGTAATCGACGCCCAAAAAAGAACAAAGAGCCGATCGAACAGTTTGCAATGCTGACACGCAGTGTTCTGTTCTCGGATGCCTGGATTGCTTTGTCATCCACCGCTAAGGCGCTCTATCCTTACTTACGGCTCCAATATCGACATAAGAACAACAACAATGGCGAAATTCGTCTTTCTGTCCGCGATGCTGCGGCGCTGCTTGGCGTAGGTCGGGATACCGTCTCGCGCGCCTTCCTTGATTTGCAAGCAAAAGGGTTCATAGTCGTGACAGAGATCGCAGTTCTCGGCATTGATGGCCACGGTAGGTGCAGCGCCTTTGAGCTGACAGAGGTGCCGTTGAAAGGCGTCAAAGGACCAGGACGCATGCTTTTTAAGAATTGCGAAAAGGGCGAGGATTTTCCCGTCTCCAAGGCGGCGGCCCACAATCCGTCTGGTCGCAATAGCAAAAAACAAAATCCCGTCACCAAAAGGAAGACGCAGCGTCACCAATCTGCTGACGTTGTGTAAAAAGACGTCAGCAGAAGCATGACAAGGCGTCTGCAAAATAGGGACGAAAACGTCTCTTTTTTTGTGCTGGGCGTCCTCAAAATGGTGACATCTTTATTATACCAGGCAGGCGCAGGCGCGTGCAGGGAGGCGTGCCCCCCCACAAGGCCAAAGCCGACTGTACGCGAAACCAAGGCGGCCACCATACCCCCCCAGTAGGGACCGTATTTTTGGATTCATTTGCCCACGGGCACACCGCTCCCAACGATACACCAGTAGGTCACTTTGCAAGCGATACACGGATGCACGCATGCACACGTGCACGGGTCCTTCCGGAGATCGGCCGTATACGGGCCTTTCGCGCGGCTTTCCCTCTCCAGTCTGAGTGCTTATGAAGAGCCTAAACTTTCAAATTCGCTAAACTCCCGCTCAATCATTGTGTTGCAAAGGAGGTTAGCCGCCGTATCTAGCGTGGTTTTGGCCCTGCGGATTGGAAAACCTATACCTAGGTCAGAGTTAAGGACAAAAAAACAGAACGTGCGCGCTGATTTCACCTTTCCTTATCGCGCGCGGACGAGGTCCTGAACCTTGTATCGACCTAGGTGAAAGCGTTGTCTGTCTGAGGAGACGTTTAGACTCTTCTCATCAGGTTCACGATCGACCAGCCGACCACTGACGTGGCGCCAATCCAAATGACGAGGGCGGCATAATCGCTAAACATCAGAACCAAACCAATTGGCGGAACGATAAGGCATAGCCGTGACAAAAAAACAAAGAGTGATGATGAGCCTTCGGTTTTGGATTTCAGTGCACGGTGACGCTTGGGATCTGCAAAACAAAGGTAAGCCAACCCAAGTGAACTGATCAGGACAGCGGCAAAAGAGAGCAATGCCGTCATTCCGCAGGCTCCCCAGCAGCGATGAGCGCCCGTTTTTTCAAAAGCAGTCTACCAAGAACTACAAGACCGATTGCCACCAGGATGAAATCAATCCCGACCACAGTGAATTGTGCGTTCTCCAGCGATTCCACCCAACTCGATCCACTTGTGGCTTGTCTGATGATCGGTAAGGCAAGGCAGAGTAAACCTGCCAATGCTTGAAAAGCTGCAGTCGCGTAGGGAACGAGTAATCCAAAGGGGACGAGCAGGCACGCGGAGATTACAAACCCTGCTGGTGTCCACCAGGATGCTGTACCGTTTGAAACGGTCAGGAAATAAAAAACCGCTGTTGATAGGACGGCGAGCGGAAGTCCCCAGACCATTGTATCGATCGCTCGTCCATAGATGCGCCATGAAAGATTTTGTTCCCGCCGACGGACCCAGAGCTGCAATCCGCTAGCAACACCGAATGCCATACCGAGGCCCAGCGCCAACCAAGAAACTCTGGACGCTAATCCTGCAAAATCACCGAAGTGTAACGGACCCATAAGGCTGAAGGCGGCAGACCCGGCTGACGGAGCCGTCCCTAACGACGGTCTTTCGCCGACGAAAGTGCCATCCGTTCCGTTAAAGGCCAATTGCTTTCCTGTCAGGTTGCCATCTTGTGGCGGGTGAATGGTTGTTACCTCCATCTCCGTTGTCGCCCAGTGTTCAACAACGAACATCGTTGGTGTCGTCCCGGCCTGTCTTTTCGCTTCCGCCAGTATTGTATCGATGTTTGCCCCTTTATGCGGGGACGCCTCTGCTGGTTCTTCATGTCCAACGAGTGTCTCTATCATGGCCATCTGATCGCCCTTAAAGGCAACCGTCGCAACGACGGGTAATCCAACGGGAATGGCAAAACTGAAGAATGCACCGGTAAATCCAAGCACGATACTGAAGGGTAACATCCATGTTCCGATCAGTGCGTGGCGATCACGCATATCGGCAAGCCTTATGAGTTTCGTAGGCGCATAGAAAATGTCCCGAAACATATGGCGGTGCATGAGGAAACCGGAGACCGCTGCAACAAGCATGACAAGGCCGAGAACACCTGTCAGAAGCAATCCCCAGGGCTCGGGGATGTAAAGCCTCACATGGAGATCAACCAAAAAGCGTTCCAGAGCGTTGTTGGGATCTTGCGTGCGAAGGTCCGATCCAAATCCCTCTTTGACGTTCAAAACCTCGCCGGTCACCGGATTGAGATCAATGTCGACACCATAATCGTCCAGGCGCCCCACGTCCGGATTGTGCTTGTGAGTGTGGAAGAAGACCGTCAACATGCCGTCAGTTGCTTTCCATGCAGTCACTTCTTCATGGAATTCTTCGCTGACCGTCGCCGCGACTTTGCGAATATGGCCGTCGATAGGCTCGCTGAGCGTGGGGCTGAATTTTTCACCCCCTTGCGACCAAACGCCGATCTCATGGGCAAAGACCGCGACCGCTCCTGTGAAGATCACAACATAAAGAAGAAGCCCGAGCAGAGTCCCAGACCAACCATGGATCGCAATGAGACGTTTCATACGAGATTTTGAAATCGAGACCATAATGTCGATCCTGAATATTTTATATGAGGGCCGAGCCGACGACTGCGGCTTCGACAAGTAAGATGAGGATGAAAACCAGCCCCGCTCTGAGCAGGTTCTCAGTGAGAATGGCGTAGAAGAAAAAGGCTGCCCATAGGGCGGGAAAAAGCAAAAGCGGAAAAACAATATGATCGATGCCGGCACTTCCCTGAGGCAGGGTGAGCGGCATGGCAGCCATAGTCAATAACGCAAGAACAATAGTTGCGGGACCTGCGAGCAACCACCTCGCAGCTAGACCTCGGTTCCACTGCCAATTCATGCGAGAGCCCGAAGAAATTGCTTCATCGATGGATTTACGTGCCATAACTCAACCTCGGTTGGATAAGATCTGTTTAGTCTTTTCAACAATTGGGTGCGTATGTCATTGGCGGCACTCTTACCGTACTGCTCGCTAAAGAGCCTACACATGCCAGCGCCCTCCGACAATGATTGCGGTGCAATGAAGAATGTCGCAGGCCCCTCAGCAATTCTTTCTGTCGCTGGAACCATGGGCGAAACGGTAGGGCGCCGATAACAGAGGCTTGGTGCGGAGCAGGTCCTGATCAAAACGAGATCGTTCCGGCAACGCCAAAGGTGCGCGGTCGTCCCACAGTCACTGTGTTGTCGCCGAAATTCTCAGTGACAAACCGATTGTCCGCTACGTTATTGATAAACCCGTCAATTCGACCAACGACCCTGTCACTGATACTGTATTCGTAGCCAGCGGCGAGGTCGACCACCACGTAGCTGTCAAGGTCTGGCACGTCTATATCGAGGAAGGTTGAGCCCACAAATCGCGCGTTGACTGAGGCAGAAAAACCGGAATCGGACGTATAAGAAAGGCTGCCATTTGCCGTTACTCCCGGTGCACGAGGAAGATCAGCACCTTGCAACTCTGTGACAATTGGGCCGGCGTCGGTAATCTCCGTGTCAAGCAAGCCGAGCCCCGCACTTAGTGTCAGGCCATCCAGTAATTCAAAACTCCCGTCGAATTCCAATCCAATACCGCGGGCTTCTGGTACATTTCCGATGAGGAAGGCGCCGGGAGGATTGTCCGGTGCAGCGCCACCAACCTGAGCGTCCAAGAACCTATAATAAAAGGCACTTGCGTTCAGAGCCAGCCGGCCATCCAATTGCTGAGTTTTCACGAAAATCTCATGCTGCCTCAAGCGCTCTGAGCCAAACTCTGAAATTGCCCCACTCGGAGTGAAGATATCAAAATCAGTGCCGCCTGGACGAAACCCTTGAGAATAAGTGTATCCAATGCCGAGATTGTCATCAAAATCATATCTCAGACCGACCTTTGGAATAAAAGCGGTTTCGCTGACTGAAGTATCACTCACATTGGGCGTGGGTAAGCCAAAGGGCGTAAACGAGACGAAACGATCTCGATCGTCAATTTCGACGCGCGCGCCCGCTATGAGGGCGAGCTTGTCGGTAATGTCAAACTCCGCCTCACCAAATATACCAATGTTGTTGATTTCAGCATCAAGAGTGAGTGGCAAGAAAGGAGTGGTATTTTCGCCTTCATCCGCCTGATTTTCAAAAGCCACACCAAACAGACCCTTTGATAGGCGGCCAAAATCCTGAAATCTAACAAAGCCTTCCGCAACAATCGTTTCAGTGCTTTGCTCAAAATCAAAGAAGAAGTTCAGTCCAGGAGGAAAGACAAAGGTGTTGTCGAGAAAGGCCGCTTTTGCTTCAAACACAACCCTGTCGGACAATTCATATTTGATGGATCCCGAATAAGTGCGTTGATCAATCTCCTCTAATGTCGAGTCAGGGTTGAAGGTCGACAATTCCAGCGCATCGCCTGGGGCATCAACTTCACCAGGTATGGACCGCGCAAAACTCGTCGTATCATCGACACTGAACTTTACTTCCAAGCCAGGAATAGCCTTCGGTGTAAAGAGAACCTTGCCGCGGAACCGGCGAAATTCCTCATCCTCTGTGAAATCGGCACTTTCCGCCGACAGTCCGAAAGGGGGAGGCGCAGCAATTGGTAAAACTTCGACAAATGACTCGCCGTCTGACGCCTCTGCCGTAAAGCGTACTGCAAGTTGTTCATCGAGGATCGGTACATTGAAAAGGAGAGCCCCTCCAACGGTTCCGTCCTGATTGAAGAAGTTCAAGCGCGCTTTGCCTTCCAATTGGTTGGTCGGGTCTTTTGTCTGAACGCGCACGGCACCTGCAAAAGCGTTTCTGCCTGTGGTGGTAGCTTGCGGCCCCCGTGCAACCTCAATCGCTTCAACATCCCACACGCTGTTCAATGAGGGGCCAGCTGTGATTGTCAGTGGTCGAGGAACCCCATCGACGATAATCGGCACTCGCGGCTGGGCACCGGTCGTAAACGAAGTTGCACCTCCAACAGGTGAACCATCAATACCTCTGATTGATGGCAAGCTACTACCTTCTTCGTTGAGGACATTCGGTATTCCTTGGATTGCTTCCCGCTGATCGAAATTTTGTGGCCGGTCAACATCATCGCTCAAAACAACAATGCTGGGCGTGATCTCCTGGAGGCTCCGCCCGATCTTTTCGCCTTCGACAATCACGACTTCATCCAGCAGAAAGTCGTTGTCCTGAGACGACCCGACGCCCTCCCGACTGTTTTCGGTTAAAGCGAAACTGCGGTCCGGGAGTTCCAGAAAAGAAAGGCCGGAGCCGGCCACCATGGACTCTAAAGCTTCATCGACGGTCAGTTTACCCCTAACTGACTTGCTCTTCTTGCCGTGAACGAGGCGCGCATCTGCAAGGATTGCGTGTCCCGTCTCCCGACTTAATTCATCAATTGCCGCCGCAAGCGGCTGGGCTGGTACATCGATTGTTTGAGTTTCTTGTGCCTCAACCTCTACAAACCCCATTACCCCGAATGCGATGGACATTGCTGTCGCCATCAGCTTGTTTTTGAACACGCCTTTTCCCCATTACTGTCTACGAGAGAATGCGTCTCTCATTGACCTAACAATCGGGATTACGTTTTTTTCTAAAAAAAGCTGACTTTTTTTATCAAGTTCAGCTCACTGCTCAGAAACGATCGTTACAAGAGGCGAAGCAGATCGAACTTTACCGCCAGTGGCCGCGGCAACGGCTCTGAGTGCGTCAATGGGGCTTGAGAGGTTGAAGCGGCCAGCCGCGTCTTTATTCGCAAGGTCCGCGCTTACCACGATCACCGGGCCTGGAAGTCTGCGGTCGATCATCGCAATCACCTCCCCAAATGTCATTCCTTCCGCAAGGATCAGGTCCTCGCGCCATGCGCCGACTGCGTTATTATCACCCTGTTCAAGACTTGGTGCTCCATCATCGGACCACCTGAATTGATCACCCGCATCCAGGCGCCAGATTCGATCGCCTATGCGAACCATTACCTCTCCCACTGAAACACCGACGAGCAGTTGATCGCCAAGCTTCGCCACCTCGAACTCCGTCCCGAGGACCTCGACTGAAACGTCATTAGCGGCAACGACAAACGGGCGATTGTCTTCCTGAACGTTAAAGTAGACTGCACCTTGCAAGAGCGTCACATGGCGGGTATCGGCGGCGGAATTGTCAATCACAGCGGAAGATGCATCAAGAATGGCGATGTCGCCCGACGCAAGCATGATCGACCTTGTTTCGAACCGGGTCCTTTCATCGGCAAGGAAATACAGTGAAACGGGCTGGTAGAGCACATAGAGCAGAGCGCTCACGATGATGAACACCAAGATGGACACCGAAGGCGGCCCTTTGGGCTTGGGCTTCAGCGCGAGTTTTGCTGCCTGAACTGCCTTTGCAACCTGATTGTATGCTTCACGTTCGGCTTCTCCGCGTGCGAGAAAGGCATCCCTGTTGCGTTGAGCCTGAAAATCGTCGGGATTTTCGTCGAGCCGCTCAAAAATATACGCAGCCTCTTCAATGCGACGCGAATGGTCAGGATCTGACCCGTCCTTATCTGACATCAGGCGTCTTCTCGGTTTTCAGTGCCATCTACACCTATAACAATCAGCGGCACGGAATTTTCCGAAAAAACTTAACCGTTGAGGATTTTGGTGAGCTTGATCAGTGTGTCCATCACAAGACCGTGCGCCTGCGAGAGTGACATATCGAGCCGCTTGCTGATCTCCGCAAAGGTCAAACCATCAATAAACCGCATATGAAACGCCCGAACAGTGCGGTCAGGTAAGGTTTCCAGAAAGCCGACCACTCTTTTGAGCTCCTCGCGCGCAATAACAATTCGCTCAGAATCGAAATCGACATCTTCGAGAAGCTTCAGGTCCGATAAGATCCCGTCTTCCGTCTGCCGCGCTTTGAGCCAGTTCTTAGCAAGATTTGAGACGATTCTGCTGAAAATCGGTAAAGCCTTGTCGGACGGATAACTCTTATTTGCCCAACGCAGCCAACTATCCTGAACGAGCTCTTCTGCAATTGCACGGCTTTTCACCATGCGTAAAGCAATTGCAATCAGACGTTCGCGTTCTGCTATAAAGGTTGTGAGGGCTGGATCCGCCATATTCCCACCAATGCGACTGTAGAAGCGACAGCTACTTCGAGCGAGTCTTCAGAACGCTCGCATATCGAAACACCAAGAATAGTCTTTGGGACGATACCGGCGATTTGAGACTTCACTCTAGAAGCGGCGACACACTGGCTGGCTTTTGAATTTGGCTGGCTGGTGTCGCATTAGTGCGCGGTCGCCCGGAGTGGTCAACCCAGACGGGTTTCCGCAAAGGCTCTCTTCCCGCGACTGTGTTACCGCTGCAACATTCGTTTCGAAGGGCTCATCATGGCGCGAGATGGTTTTGTTCCTCCCCATCGTGGTGATGAGCGGGATACAACACAGAACAATCTCCCGGATTCATCAAAACGAAATGGTTCCAGAAATCCCAAAAGTACGCGGGCGCCCGACAACAAATCCCGAGCCCGTCGTGGAGGTGGTGAAGCGATTATCGGCAAGGTTTTTGATAAAACCATCTATTCGGGTGACCACGCCGTTGCTTACCTCGTGTTCATAGGCCGCTGAGACATCGACAACGACGTAGTTGTCCAATTCAGGGTCTCCGAGAAATGATGATTGCGCTCCAACAAACCTTGCGTCTAATGAAGCGGAAAAGCCAAAATCGGAGATATAGGATAGTCCGGCACTTGCTGTGATGCTCGGAGCTCTTGGCAAATCCGCGCCCTCGAATTGAGGGAGATTTGGGCCGGCATCCGTGATTTCCGTATCGAGAAGCCCTAAACCGCCGGTTAGTCTGACCCCTTCAAAAACTTCAAAACTTCCGTCCAGTTCCAGACCAAGTCCGCGCGCTTCAGGTACATTCCCAAAGAGCTCAAGAACGCCTGCGGCGCCAGGTGTTTGAGCATCTTCGAACGTATAGAAAAAGGCGCTGCCATTGATCGCCAAACGACTGTCAAACCATTGCGTTTTGGCAAAAATCTCGTGTTGGCGCAGGCGTTCTGAATCAAACTCGACAACAGTATTGGTGGGATCGAAAAGATCGAAATCGACACCACCCGGTCGGAAACCTTCCGAATAGGTGTATCCGATCCGCGCATCTTCGGTCAGATCATATCGCAAACCAACTTTTGGAATGAATGCTGTTTCTTCGACAAGCGTATCGCTTCCCGACCCCGCCAATGCAACAAAACGCTCGCGTTCGTCTATTTCAACACGAGCGCCGACTATCAGTGTCAAGCGCTCTAAAAGGTCAACCTCGGCTTCACCAAAGATACCGATATTCTCAATATCGGCATCCAAACTGAACGCACCTAGAAGTCCAACACCATTTGAAGCCTCGTCTTTCTGGGTTTCATAAGCAACTCCGAACAAGCCTTTCGAAAGTCTGCCAAAATCGTTCAACCTCACAAAGCCTTCTGCGGTCAACGTATCTGTGGTTTGCGTGATATCGAACAGAGGATTGCTTGGAGGAATTACAAATTCATTGTCCAGAAATGCCGCCTTGGTTTCCACAGTGATACGATCAGAAAGCTCGTAAATCACCGAGCCCGAGTAAACTGTCTGCTCGTTATCATCTACGGAGGTTGAATCAAAAAACGTCGCCAATTGGAGCAAACTCACCGGTTCGCTGACATCACCCGGCTGAAACAACCGGACGCTCGACGAATCATCCACACTGAATTTTACAGATAGTCCAGGCACAGCATCCGGTGTGAAAAGGACTTTTCCGCGGAAGCGTCGAAATTCTTCATCCTCCACGAGATCTGCGGTTTCTGCAGACAAAGGTGGCAAAAATCCTGGCGGGAAAGACGTTGCCGCACCGGGCAGGACTTCAACGAAGGTTTCACCGTCGGATGCTTCGGCTGTGAAGCGAACGGCAAGCTGGTCATCAACGATTGGGACATTGACTAAGAATGCACCACCAAGTGTTCCATCCTGATTGAAATAGTTGAGCCGGGCTTTAGCCTCAAATTTGTTAGTTGGGTCTTTTGTCTGAACTCGGATGGCTCCACCCAGCGCATTGCGACCTGTCGTCGTGGCCTGTGGTCCGCGCGCCACTTCTATCGCTTCGACATCCCAAACACTGTTTAAAGAAGGGGTTGCCCCGATTGTCAGCGGACGCGGAACGCCATCAACGATAATGGGTACACGCGGTTGCGCACCAGTTGTGAACGAGTTGCCGCCAATCTGGCCCGCACTGCCGTCTATGCCGCGAATTGATGGCAGTTGGCCTCCTTCTTCATTCAAGACATTCGGTATACCTTGAATGGCCTCCCGTTGATCCAAATTCTGTGGGCGGTCAACACTGTCATCGAGAACCACGATACTGGGTGTAATTTCCTGCAGACTTCGTCCGATTTTCTCGCCTTCGACAATCACCACTTCGTCGAGTAGGAAATCGCCATCCTGCGATGAGCCAACGCCTTGTCGCCCACTTTCCGTCAGCGCAAAACTTCTGTCCGGGAGCTGAAGAAAAGACAAGCCGGTCCCCGCAACCATGGACATTAGAGCCTGTTTTGGCGTCAGCTGCCCTTTGACGGCACGGCTTGTTTTCCCGCGAACCAGACTGCTCTTTACGATGATGGCCCGACCGGTTTCCGCGCTGAGTTCGTTGATTGCGGCGTCTAGCGGTTGCGCCGGGACATCAATATCGCGGATTTCCTGTGCCTCAACCTTTACCGTAGCCGTGATTATCAAAGCGGCAGACAGTGCTGTCGTCATCAGCTTATTTTTCATCGCGCCCCATTCCCCGTTACTTGCGAAAAGACTTCTTTCACTGACTCAACGGATGGGGATCGAGTTTGTCCTATGAAAAATGACTTTTTTTGTCAGGATTTTCCTCGTGATGGGTCAGGAAGCGAATAGGCGGATCCGCATACCCGATGAATCAGGAAGCTCGTCTCATGAGTGTTAGCGGTTCGAAACAAGCGTTCCGAGCGGTCCTGCCGACCTCACCGTTGCTCCGCTTGTCGCGGCAAGCGCCCTGAGCGCATCCATGGGACTGGTAAGGTTGAGGCGTCCCGAAACGCGTGTACTCGCAAGCTCCGCGCCGATAATGATGACCGGGCCTGGAAGCCTGCGCTCAAGAACCTCAACAACTTCACCAAAGGTCATCCCATCGGCGACAAGGAAGCCTTCCCGCCATGTTGCGATCGTGTCAAAGCCAATGGCTTCAAGAATAGGATCCTCACCATCCGGCAATTGGAGGCTTTCACCGGAGCCAAGACTGAAGACACGGCCAGCCCGTCGGACATCCACCGCCCCCTCGACCACCGCGACAAGAACCTTGTCGTCGAGCCTAGCAACCTCAAACGCCGTGCCGGTCACCTCGATAGCGGTTTCGTCTACGTCCACCACAAACCGCTTTTCGCCACTTTGGACTTCGAAAAAGGCGGCGCCTTTTAAAAGCGTCACGCGGCGAACATCCGTATCTGATGCGTCGACCAGAGCGGTCGATGCGTCAAGATGCGTCCTATCACCGGAGGCGAGCGCTATTTGCTGCGTATCGAGGGCTGTGATTGCATCTGCACGCCAGTAAATCGAAACCGGCTCATAGGCGGCGTAGAGGGCAGTACCAGCCGCTATTGCGACAAGGATTGAGAGATAAGGCGGTTTTTTTGGTTTTGGCGTCAGCGCAAATTTCGCGGTTTTGACTGCACGCAGGACGCGTGCATAGGTCTTTCGTTCAGCCTCACCACGCGCAAGGAATGCCTCTTTTTCCCGTTGCGCCTGCAGATCCTCGGGATCTTCGTTAAGGCGTCGAAAAATTTTGGCGGCCTCCTCGGCGCGCTGCACCTCATCCGGGTCCGGGTCATCAGGGTCGGACATGTTTGCCGGTTCCATTCGCCGTTCTCTTCTCACTTACATAACGAACGGGAACTGCAAATTGCCTGAAAAAAATCAGTCGGTGAGGACACAGGTGATCGCAATGATGGTCTCTTCGACAAGACCGTGCGCGCGGGACCGTGACATTTCCAAACGCTTCCCGATATCCGCAAACGTGAGGCCATCGACAAAGCGCATATGAAAGGCTGCGACCGTTCTCTTCGGGAGTTTTTCAAGTGCACGCACCACGCGCGCAAGCTCCTGCCGGGCAATTAAGACCCGTTCGCTATCGAACTCAACCTCTTCAACGAGCATCAGCTCGGATAGAATCTGCTCCTCGGTTTGACGAGAGCGTGACCAGTCCAAAGCGAGGTTGGTAACGATACGTTTGAAGATTGGGAGGGCCTTCTCTGATGGGTATGCCTTTTTATCCCACCTGAGCCAGCTGTCCTGCACCAATTCCTCGGCTATTGCGCGGCTTTTCACCATACGCAGTGCAATGCCAATGAGGCGTTCTCTTTCATTGACGAAAGTCGAAAGTGCGGGATCTGCCATGTTTCCACCGACCAGGTTTCAAGGGCCTACTTTCTTGTACTTTCTGCCCAAACGAAGGACTCGAAATGAAGATGCGAGTGTCCTGTCCGAACCGAAAATGTGTGAAAGGGCTCCTAAGCGAGAAACTGATGGCTGGCTGCGCACGCGTGGCTGGCTAATGTCGGATTATACTGCGCCGATTAGTTGATTGCGGTCAACCCTGCAGTCATTATAGGTTCTCAGTACTATGAGATAGTGTTCCTTATGCAACATTCTAGAATTCCGAAAATAATCCGAGTTCTTTATTGTGCAATTACATCAGCATCGTCAGATCAATCTCATCAAGCACAGCGCGTTATATTTAATTGAACGCCCAGATTTAATATCAAGCAGATCGAAAACTTTCTGATCAAAAGATGGAGCGAATACCTCACCGCCAATCAACATTGCCCGCCCAAAAAAGCTAACCACGAACGCGGACTGGAATAACAAAATTCCGGCGGGCGCCAGATG
Organism: Pseudomonadota bacterium; assembly: GCA_039181265.1. Taxonomy (GTDB): domain Bacteria; phylum Pseudomonadota; class Alphaproteobacteria; order Rhizobiales; family JACESI01; genus JBCDCU01. Next base: position 19,271 of record JBCDCU010000001.1, read on the forward strand.
GCGGTTTCGGAAAAGGGGCTGCTCGACGGACAAGATCAAGAGCAGCCTTATCCACCTCAGATGACCCCGAACTCCTGGCAACAGAAATGCTTGAAATCCGTCCGTTCTGGGAAATGACAAATCGGATGCGTGCGGTACCCTTCCCTCCCACACGTTTCGCTCTCGTTCGCGCTATGCGTCTTTGAACTTTTCCGGGATAATTTGAGACGGCAGCATTACCGGCTTTCGCTTTGCGACGTTCGCCCTTTGCACTCTTTTCCTTAGATTTTCCGGATGTCTGACCGTCAGAAAGGCCCTTTTTTTTGTTTGCTGTCGAATTTGCGTTCTTACGGCCCTGCTTCTTTTCGGTTTTCTTCTTCTGAACCTTCTTTTCCTGCGGCGGTTTCTTCTTGGTTGCCGCTTTCGGAGGAGCAGGTGGTTTAGGTTTAATAACTGGCGCAGGAGCAGCCTCAAGCTCAGGCAAAGGCTCAAGGCTTTCAACCGGTTCGATCGTTTCTATCGGTTCGATTTGATCTGGCGCCAATGCCGCGATTTGTTGGGGCGTCTCTACCGGTTCTGGAATGGGGGCATCCATCGGAAGAGGGCTCAACGGATCCGGTCTTGGTTGCGCTTCTGTCGGCACGGGCGGGATAGTCGACGCCTGCACAACCGGTCTCGGTTCGGCTGGTAGCTGTGCTTCAGGATTGACGGGGGGAAGGGTCTCCGTTGGCCTCAGTTGATCCATTGGCTCGGGATCTACTTCCACCATCTGTTCGATTTTTTCGTCAGTCGGCGTTTCGGTTGGCGTTTCAGTGTCTGTGACCTGTTCAAGGTCTGTATCGGGCTCCATTCGGTCGGGCTCGACCGGCTCCATTTCCGATATCTCGGCATCATCTTCAGCCACGACAGGGTCCATTGGCTCAAGCTGATCACCTTCCGCGACCATATCTTCGAAATCGTTTCCAAGCATCGCAACTTCGGTTGTCGCTCCGCCTGCGATCTCGGCTCTTTCCTCCGCCAGACTGAAGTAAACGAGAACGCCAAGATGTATGATTCCTGACGCCGCCAAGGCGAGAAGCGCTTTCGATAAAGTGCTTTGTGGCATCACAATCCCCGTTCTGTGACGACAACGACCCGAGCGGCCCCCTTCGACCGCAATTCATTGGAGAGCGCGACCAAATCACGCGCTGGTAATTCTCTGTCCGGGACGATCCGGATGATCAGTGCGTTCTCATTTTCTTCAAAAGCACTATCGATCGCTTCGTCACGTCGAAAGGCAAGATGATCATCGATCGTTGTGTCCGCACCACGAAAACTCAATCGCTTATCTGAGAAAATCAGCAGCGCATCCGGCGGCTCTTTGCCGTCGAGATTAGAGAGTTTGATGAGTGACAGATCGCGATCAATCGGTGCAGCGAGCGTTCCGGCGATGAGAAAGAAAATCAGCATCAAGAATACGATGTTGATCAGCGCAATGGTTGGTTCGGCCTTTTTTCGCGGGACTTTCGATGTCAGTTTGCCTGCCACGTTACTGCACCAAGGTTATGCGAACAGGTGCTGCACGGGTCAACGAGACCATGGTTTCGATCAGAACCTGGGAGGTTAACGTTTCGCCGATCGAGAGTATGACGATATCCGATCCCTTCTCATGCAGTTCAGCCACCTCAATCTCCGCTTCTTCCAGTGTTCTTATCTGCCCGTTGACCGTCAGAGTTTCGGCATCGCGTTTGATGAAGATGGGCGGTTCTTGCGATCTTGTCGCGCCCGCTGAACCACTGGCAGTAACGAGATCAAGTTCGCCAAATTTCGAAAATGTCGATGACAGCATAAAAAAGAGCAGCAAGAGAAAGATGACGTCGATCAAAGACGTCATCGAGAGTGTCCTGCGCCGAAATCGCTTCTTTGCAAGCACGCTTTCCTCCGCTATCGGGCCGCTAGGGCCTCTGTCGGTTCAAGTTGTCTATTGGTGCTTTGAATGGGCGCGCCAACCGGTTGAGGTCCAAGAAGGCGGCTTATGATCAATTCGGCGGCTTGCCTTTCCCGCGCAACCCGGCTCTCGAAATAGGTCAAAAAGAGCGACGTTGGCATGGCCACTGCCAAACCAACAGCCGTTGTCAGCAAGGCGACCCAGATGCCGCCGGCCAGTATTGAAGGATCAACCGCGTTTCCCGCGTTCTGCAGTTTCTGAAAGGCTTCAATCATGCCGAGAACTGTTCCAAAGAGGCCCAGGAGCGGAGCAATCTGTGCGACTGAATCGAGGATCCGAAAGCCGCGTTCAAGCTTTGAGAGGCTCTGGTCTGCTTCAACGCTGAGATAGCTTTCCAACTGATTGTCTTCAGGCTTTTGAAGCCGTTGCGCATGAAGAGCTCTCATTGCGTCATGTGCAATTCGATCACTTAGCGATTTGCGATCAGAGACTAACGCAAGCCCCTTGGATTCATGTCCCGATGCCCAATCAGCAACAGCGTTCATGGCCCGTTTATGGATGCCGACGCCTGCCATTACGAACTGAACCGCTTTGTAGAGCGCGACAGCTAGCGATATGACTGAGAGGATCAAAAGCAAGACGACAACGGGGCCGCCGAGGTCAACAATATTCCGGAATTGCTCTGTAAGCGCCGCAATCATGATCCCTATCCAATCAGTTCAAGCTTGGTTTTTGTCTCAAGTTTGAGTTCTTTTTCGCAAAGGGTTGCATCTGCTCCGGCCACTTTGCAGACTGACGTGCCGTTGATGAGGATGCGGCCCAAATCAGTGCATGCGGTCTTTGGAACAGCAAACTGGCGGACCCTCGGACGTCCATTCGGCAGTGCCTTAAAGTCAAACAGAGTCAGGCGCAAAAACGTTCCGCTTGCATCAAAGAGAACCGTCTCCAGCGACAGGCTGTCGATATCTTTGCCGGTTGTATTATTGGCTAGAAAAACCAGCCGGCACCTCTCTCCATCTTGCTGAGTTGCATTGAGCTCTATTGAGAGGCCAGAGCTTCCGGTCTCCTCGCTGTAAGCGGGCGCAAAACTCACCATACACACAAGGAGCGCCGACAAAATGGGAAGAAAAAATCGTTTGAAGGGAAGCGAACCGTTGTGTCGAATACGCGGCATCAATGCACTCCATTGGCGGCAGTTACATGATGCGGCTGGCTGGTTTTGACTGGCTGGCTAACATCTATTTCTGAGTTTTTCGCTCAGAATAACGAAGCCTGTCAACGTCAAAAATGGCGCAGGGCGAAACGTCTGTTGCGAAAAAACAACCACTTGGTGTGAAAGAAAGAAGGTTCATATTTTATCTTGACTAAAAAGGTCAGCAATTAAAAGGTAGTGTAAAGCCAGCCGATCGGGGCGCTTTTCCCGATAGCCAGCCAACCTCATGAGATGTGGCGCATGTGCTGGCTTTCTTTCATCAAAAAACCAGCTCTAGCGTCCGGACTGCGGAACGGAATGGGTAATGGGCTGGGCAAAAACAACGGTTTCTTCACTTGCTATTATCGCGGCTCTTTCGGGGCATGATGCGGTTGCACAGACGGCAACTGATGAAAGTGATTTTGAACTCGATCTGGTAACGATCACAACACGTCGCACTCTAGAAGATCTGCAGGATGTTCCCGGCAGTGTGACCGTTCTGACAGAGGAGAGGCTAGAGCGGTCGAACATCAACAACACTGATGATGTGATCCTCAACACGCCGGGCGTCAGCTTCACTGAAAATGCGAGCCCGTTCGATCTCAACGTTTCTATTCGCGGGATTACTGACATTGTCGGCGCGTCGGGCACCGGACCGACAAACGGTATCTTTCTGGATGGATTTCTCTTAAACCCAACGGGGGGTACAGCGTCCATAAATCCGCAGCTTGTCGATCTAGAACAGGTAGAAGTGGCTTTTGGCCCGCAGGGCACGGCATTCGGACGCGGGACACTTGGCGGCGCGATCAACTTCAGAACCAAAAAACCGACCGATGAGCTTGAATACTCTCTTGAGTTAGAGGCAGGATCCTTTGCAGACGGGCGCGGTGTCGCTGTCGCGAACTTGCCCATTTTCAAGGATGGGCTCCTCTCCACCCGGTTTGTCCTTTTCGGTGATATTTCGGACGGCTTCATCGACTTCGCATCTTTGACTGATCCTGACTCAATCACGAGCGATAATGCTGGTGGGCGGTTCAGCCTGCGGTCGCAACCGACGGATCGCCTCACGTTCGATTTCGGCATCAATTTTGACAGGACAAATCAGGATGCTTCGTTCTCCGCAACACAGGAAAGTGTTGCAGCAGGAGATCCGATTAACGACGCAAATATAGCAGAAGGGCAAAATATCGATCGCTTGGTGACCACTGCCAACATCGTCTACGAAAGTGATCTTGGAGCGTTCAAATCTAATACCGGGTTTCTCGATACGGATATCTTTTCCGATCTATCTGATACCGATAACACGTCCGTTGATTTCCTTACGGGAACCTCTGTTTCCAGCGAGCAGTCAATTTCTCAGGAGTTTCGATTTGAAAGCGATGAATTCTCTCTTCCAGAGGGGCTTGGTAAGATCTCGTTCAATATCGGGACCAGTTTCAGCTTCAGCGAGGACGAACTTGATTCGGCAACTTTACCAGGTACAGAGACGCTGTCCGCTTTTACGGGCGGGTTGCCATTTCTTACCCAAGTCGGGTTTTTGGCTGCGGCAGGTCTTCTTGATCCAACGACACCTTTGCCTCTTCTGCCAGGCGAGGTTGCTGATGCGCTGGCCACATCGCCCGAAGAACTCGGAGCACTAGAAACAGTCTCATCCACGAGCGTCAACAATTTCGGGGTTTTCGGAGATATTCGCTTCCGGCCGATCGACAAGCTGGAACTTGCCGTTGGAGCGCGTTTCCACCGTGACTCTGTGACTGTTGAGTCAACAACGGCGTTATCTGGCGTTTTCGCTATTCCCACTCTTGGCTTTACGGCATCGGACTTCGCATCGACAGAGGTCTTCACGGCGGTCACACCGAATGCGTCGATCAAATATGATTGGACCGACGACTTCTCGACTTATGTCTCGTTTTCGACAGGATATCGCCCGGGCGGGGTATTCGCTTCGTCGGTTAGCATCGATGCGTTTGATGAGGAACGGGTGCGGTCCATCGAGGGCGGATTCAAGTCTACATGGTTCGATAACCGTCTGCTCGTCAACGCAAGCGGCTATTTCATCGACTATGAGGATATCCAAGTCGCGATTATTGAAGCAGTTAGTACGCCAAGCGGAACCATCGCGGTGACAACTGTCGACAACGCCGCTGCTGCTCGCAGTATTGGTTCGGAAATCAATATCACTGCGTTACCATTCGATGGATTGCGCTTTGATGCCGGTATCGGCGTGAACTTCGCGACCTTCACCGACTTTACCGACTCTCCTTTTGGAGACCTCACTGGTACACGGCTGCCGAACGCGCCCGTCAACACTTTCTCTCTCGTAGCAGATTATGAACACCCGGAACCGGTCTTCAAAGACCTCAAAGCCTTTGTGCGGGCCGAATACAATTTCCGAACCGAATTCGCAAATTTGTTGGACCCATCTTTGATTACGTTCGACGGCTTCGATGTTGCGAATTTCCGCGCAGGGCTAAGAGGGGAGAATATGTCCATTACGGCCTTCGTCGAAAACGCGTTCAACGAAGTCTACACGACCGGATCGACGTCTCTCCTTGCTGCCGGTTTCCTCGGTGCTGATGTTGCGGTCGATGTAGGACCAACGCGCCGTTTCGGCGTTGTCGGGAGCATCAAATTCTAGAGGCACTATGATCGCTATCATCCTGACATCTGTTCTTCTTCTGGCTGCGTTTTCAGCGTTCGTCTATGCCGCCCGGCGCGCCGGTAAAACGACTGCAAACACGATCAACGTACTGTCAGGTCTGAGCGGACGATTAGTCGGCTCAGGTTTGTTATTCGCAAGCCTTCTGCCGGTCGTCTCAATCTTCGGACTCGAGATCGGATTACCAATCTGGTTGGGCCTTGCGACGGTCAGTGCTGTCTGTGTTCTTTGGGTTGGGGTGAGGCGCAACCTCTTTATTGTCATGCTGGGAATTTTTCCGGTCGCATCGAGCGCATTTTGCTCAGGTGCGGCTTTTGCCTGCTGACCGATGATGATCGAACATGAAACTCTAGAGGAACATTTTTGCTGCGCTTACTTTGCATTTTGATCATTTCTGCGATTGCGACGATCCTGCTGGCGTCTGCGGTGATCATTCACCTTCCTTTTGATCGCGGTGACACGCTGATCTGGTCGGGATTGATGGTGCCGATCATATGGGCTTGCCTGGTCGTCTTTGCCTACTGGTACGACCGGGCGTGGCGAGGTTTCGCGGTCCTCGGCGCGGTGACTGCTGTTTCCGCACTCCTTATTGTTTTTCGAGATAGCGGAGGCACTTGAGAATGAATCGTGACCGGCTGAAGCGGCTATACCACCTCCATTCTCTCATCGGCATAGCCTTCGGCTGGATGGTTTTCGTCGTCGTCTTTTCCGGCATCCCGGCTCTATTCTACGAAGAAATGAAAACCTGGGAGGATCCGGCCAACCGCATCGTATTGCAGCAGGAGCCAATCGAACTTCTACCGCTTCTCGAAAACCTCATTGAGGAAGAGGCGAAGGGCAAAGAGATCGAGTCGATTTTCTCTTTGCTCCCGACGGCAATGCACCCCTTCTACGAACTGCGTTTACGGGCCGAGGATCCTCAGACAGGAGATCATATTGAGCTCGTTCGGAAATGGAATCCGAACGATGGCATGCCGATTGCCGAACGGGGTGAAGGGTTCTCGACCTGGCTCACCGACTTCCACCGAAACTTTATGATCGAAGGGACGGTCGGACGGGCCCTTGTCGGATTAGTCGGTGTTTTTCTGCTGATCTCGGTGGTGACCGGCGTTCTTACGCACCGGAAAATGATCGCTGAAATGTTCACATGGCGCTTGGATCGGTCGGTCCGTCTGAAATGGCAGGATACCCATAAAATTCTTGGTCTCTGGGGGCTCCCTTACGCAGCGATGATCGCCTTTACCGGTGCGTTCCTCGGTCTTCTTGTGATCATGCTGCCAGCGACAGCTTTGTTGGTTTTCAACGGTGACCGTGAAGCCATTGGGGATGCGTTAAGTGGGCCACCAGTGGTTGAGACCGGGGTCATGTCCGAGATGCATTTGTTTAATCCGCTTCGTGAGCGCGCGGCCGAAGCGGTCGGCCGTATGCCGGAACGGCTCACTATTCAAAGATGGGGTGATGAAAGCGCTCACTATGTGTTCCTTTATAAGATCGAAGGCCATTTGCTGCGCTATGGAAGTTATGTGGTCAGCGGTTCTTCAGGAGACTTTATCGAAAACCGTCTGACACAAGGCCCTGGGGCTGCCTGGCGGGTGGTCTCATCAATCACGCCGCTCCATTACGCCACCTATGGCGGCATATGGCTTAAGGTTCTTTATGCGGTTCTTGCCGTTGGGCTTTGTGTTGTGATTGCGACTGGTTCAATGATGTGGCTTGAACGGCGCCTGCACGGAAATGAAGGAAGATGGTCGAACACGACCTACAGGATACTGGGTCATCTGACGACCGGAATTATGACTGGGGTAATTCTGACGTCTGCAGCACTCTTTCATGTCGATACCGTCATTTCCGTAGACCCGGAAAATCGATTGTTCTGGATCGGTGTGAGTTATTTTTCCATCTGGATCCTCGCGATTGGTTACACGCTCCTGCGGCGCAATGATTATCGCGCCTGCCGGGAAATCCTTGCTGCATCGGCCTTGTTTCTCGTTGCGATACCGTTGTCGAATGCAGTGTTTAAAGGGGCGGCGGTGTCCCATGTATATGCGCCGGAACATGCGTTCGTTTGGGGCGTCGATCTTGCCGGTATTGTTCTTGGTATTCTTATGATCGTGGTGACTTTCTATCTGCCTCGAAAGCGGATGGTCGGCATGAAATCGGCCTAATCAAACAACACAACATGCGCAGGAGCGCGTTACGCACCCTTTCCTGTGACAGGGATCGGGGCCAGTCGAAACATGAAGCAACCATTTGTTCAAATGGCTGACATGATTCTTGTCACCGACCATCCGATGACCAGGATTGCTCCGATCCAGATCGCGAATGCTGCAATGTTGTGAAAGACGAGTGCGAGTGCCAAAGGGGGCAGTACCAGGCAGCATACCGAAATCCAGGAAAGGAGGGTGGATGCGCTTGTTTCAGATTGATGGCGCTTAATGCGCCTTGGATTGGCGTAACAGAGGTAACTAAGCCCCAGCACGCTGATGAGGATTGCGACAGTGGTCACAACTGGGGTCATTCGGCCGGTTTCCCTGCGGTTTTGCGTGGCATCCAATTTTGAAAAGTCTTGGTAAGTAGGGTCAAGCCGCAGAGTATCAGTATGGCATCTGCTGCAATCACGGTGAGCTGAACATTCTGGATCAGTGTTATCCAATCCGCGCCCGTTATGGATTGCCTAAGAATTGGCAATGATATGCAGAGCGCGATAGTCAGACTTCGCATCAATGAACCCGCTGAGCGGAAGGACAAGCCAACCGGGATAAGGATCAAGGCGGTGATGACAAATCCGGCGGGCGTCCAGAACGACGCTGAGCCGCTCGGTATGCTCACAAAATACGACAACGCACTGACAAGCATACAGATCGGCAGCCCCCATATCAGGGTATCAATTGCCCTTTCGTAGATGAGCCATCCTTGGCTATCTGCCCGACGGCGCACCCAGAATTGCAGTCCGCTTGCAACCGTATAGGCCATGCCAAGGCCGAGGGCGAACCAGATAATCTTCGATGCCAATCCGGAGAAATCACCGAAGTGCAAAGGACCCATGAGGTCGATCGCTGCGGAACCAAGTGAAGGGCTTGTGCCGAACGACGGTATCTGGCCAATAAACGAACCGTCCATGCCATTGAAGGCCAATTGTTGACCCGTCAAATCGCCGTCCTGCGGGTTGTGCAATGTTATCAGCTCCATGGCAGATGTGCCCCAGTTCTCGATGGTGAGCAGGGTGGGAGCAGTTTTGATCCGCGCTGTTGCATCCTGAAGGACGGTATCAATGCTCACGCCATGATGCGGTGTGGTCTCGCTGGCATGCTCATGCCCGACGAGGGTCTCCATCATCGCCATTTGATCACCCTTAAACGCAACGGTGGCGACGACCGGCAGACCGATTGATTCCGCGAAACTGAAGAAGGCGCCGGTAAATCCAAGCACAAGGCTGAACGGCAACAACCATGTACTGACCAGCGTATGGCGATCGCGCATATCAACGAGCCTACGGAGCGTTTTTGGCGCGTAGAAGATGTCCCGGAACATATGACGATGCATCAAGAAGCCTGAGACAGATGCAGCAAGCACGAGGAGACCGAGAACGCCGGTAAGGATCAGGCCCCAGGGTTCCGGAATATAGAGCCGCACATGCAGATCAATCAGGAAACGCTCCAATGCATTGCTCGGATCAGCATTCCTTAACCAGGAGCCAAAGCCTTCCTTTCGTGCCAGCGTTTCGCCGGTTTCCGGATTGAGGTCGATATCGACACCATAATCGTCTATCTGCCCCGTCTCCGGATTCTGTTTGTGGGTATGGAAGAAGACGGTCAGCGTTCCGTCTGTTCCCTTCCAGATGCTGATCTCCCCATAAAACTCTTGATCAACAGTCGCTGCGACTTTGCGAATATAGGCATCGATCGGCTCGGTGAGTGTGGCGCTGTATTTCTCTCCACCTTGAGACCACAGGCCAATCTCATGAGCAAAAACGGCAACGGCCCCGGTGACGATCACAACGTATAGGAGAAGCCCCAGAATCGTGCCCGACCAACCATGGATCGCTACCAGACGTTTCATGCGTGATTGTGAGATCGCGACCATCTGCTTCTCCAAGCCGTGGTTTCAAGAAAGCGCCAGACCAATGACAGCGGCATTGAAAACGAAAAGGACCGCCAGAATGGCGGTTGCCCGAACCATGTTTTCTTCAAGAACAACGTAAAAGAAAATAACGGCCCAGATTGCTGGAAGCAGGATCAGTGGGAAGACGAGATGGTCGATCCCGGCGTTGCCTTGTGGCAAAAACAACGGCATCGCAGCCATCGTCGCGACTGACAAAATGACCGCACCAGGACCCGCAAGGAGCCACCGCATCACCCCGTTTCTATTCCCTCGCCCTGTCTTACCCATCACACCATCCTTGTAAGCTCACTCTCGCTGGGCATCTTTGTTCCGCAGCATAGAAGTCTGACATCATGATCCATTCCAAATGTCCGCGGACGGGCATTCCCTTAACTTTGCGATACCGGTCAGGTTGGAACCGTGAATCAGCAGCCACGTTCTAAAATGACAGAGTACCGGATATCCCGAAGGTACGCGGGCGACCGACGACGACAAAGCCTTCTGCAAAATCAGCCGTGATGTAACGATTATCAGCAACGTTGTTGATGAACCCGTCGATCCGGCCCACCACCCGGTCATTGATTTTGTGCTCATAGCCCGCAGCAAGATCGACGACGACATAGCTATCCAACGCCCCTTCACCCAAGTCATCGACGATTGAGCCTACGAAGCGTGCGTTGACAGATGCGGAAAGGCCAAAATCGGATACATAGGAAAGACCGCCATTTGCCGTGACGCCCGGCGCATCGGGGAGGTCCGCGCCAAGGGACGCCGCAGCTACTCCGACAGTACCCGTGACATCTGTGATCTCAGTGTTAAGCAAGCCGAGGCCGGCACTTAAGATCAAGCCGTCCAGGATCTCAAAGCTGCCATCAAGTTCCAGGCCGAAACCGCGGGCTTCCGGAATATTTCCGACGAGGCCGAATAAAGAGGAAGCCTCGGATTCCGGCGCCGCCCCAACGACTTGAGCATCCATTAGTGTGTAGTAAAAGGCACTGGCATTCAGAAGTAATCTGCCATCCAGTTGCTCCGTCTTGACGAAAACTTCATGCTGATTCAGGCGCTCTGAATCAAATTCGACGACTAGTCCCGTCGGATCAAAGAAATCAAAATCGACGCCACCTGGACGAAAGCCCTGGGAATAGGTGTACCCAACGCCGAGATCATCATTGACGTCATATCTGAGACCGACTTTTGGAATAAACGCCGTTTCACTGATAGATGTATCGGTTCCAACTCCGGCAAAGGCGAATGAACGATCACGACTGTCAATCTCAACGCGTGCACCCGCTATGAGGGTCAGTTTGTCAGTGATGTCGAATTCAGCCTCTCCGAAGATACCGATATTTTTGATGTCGCCATCAACGTCGATCGCCAGGAACGTATCGTTGACGGCATCATCGACCTGGTTTTCATAGGCGACACCGAACAGGCCCTTGGAAAATCGGCCGAGGTCTTTGAACGTCACGAAACCTTCGGCTGTGACGGTTTCGGTGCTTTGTTCAAGATCAAAAAGGTCACTCAGCCCCGGCGGAAATCGGAAGGTGTTGTCCAGAAAAGCTGCTCTGCCTTCAACGGTGATACGGTCCGACACCTCGTACTTGACCGAGCCCGAATAAACGGTTTGATCGTTCTCTTCAAACTCCGGGCTAAGGAGAAAACTCGACCGTACCAACGGATCGCCAGGGGCGTCGACGATACCGGGCGTTTCAAGCCCGGAACTGGATGTATTGTCGACAGTGAACTTCAATTCCAGTCCGGGCACGGCTTCCGGTGTGAAGAGCACTTTGCCGCGAAAACGGCGGAATTCTTCATCCTCGATGACGTCAACCGCTTCTGCTGAAACGTCCCCTCCGAGCGCGAACGGCAAAACTTCGACAAAGGATTCGCCATCAGACGCCTCAGCCGTGAAACGAACAGCGAGTTGGTCATCAACGATCGGCACGTTGAGAAGGAAAGCGCCACCAATGGTCCCATCCTGATTGAAATAGTTTATGCGTGCTTTGCCCTCCAATTCGTTGGTCGGATCTTTTGTCTGGATGCGAACGGCCCCGGCAAGAGCATTTCGGCCGGTTGTCGTTGCTTGCGGACCACGCGCGACCTCAATTGCTTCGACATCCCAAACGCTCGCTAGTGAGGGTACGGCGCTGCCTACCAAAGGCCGTGGCACGCCATCAATAATAACGGGTACACGCGGTTGAGACCCTGTCGAAAGCGCTGGCCCACCTATGATGTTCGTTCCTTGGACACCCCTGATCGATGGGAGAGAGTCTCCCTCCTCATTGAGAACGTTCGGAATACCTTGAATGGCTTCGCGTACGTCAAAGTTTTTCGGTGTGTCAGCTTCCTCCCCGAGAACCACAATACTCGGAGTTACTTCTTGCAGGCTTCGACCAATTTTCTCGCCCTCGACAATGACAACTTCATCGAGCAGGACGTCCCCATCCTGCGAAGACGCGGCCTCGGTTAGCGTGAATGTGCGATCTGGGAGTTCAACAATGGAGAGGCCGGAACCTTCAACCATCAATTGCAGCGCCTGGTAGGTTGTTAACTCGCCTGCAACCGCGCGACTGGTCTTACCAAGCGTCAGGCGCCGACTGCCAATAATCGCTCGGCCGGTTTCAGAACTCAATTCACTGATTGCATTGTTGAGCGGTTGCGCGGGGACGTCGATTGGTTGCGTGTCTTGCGAGAGCCCCTGTGCGGTTCCCATTATCACCAGACTCAATGACATCGTTGTTGTCATCAGCGTATTTCTAAACATGCCCCAAACCCTTGCTGATTTTGTGAAAATGACTGCTTTTCACTGAGTCAACGTTCGAGACATTCGAATGTGTTGCTAAAAATTGATTTTTTTTCTCAAGTTTGAGAATTCCGCGGCACAAGTGCGGAGCATACCGGCGTAAAACAGGTAAGGTTGGTGTTAGTTGTTCCTCACAATTGTTATGATCGGCGACGCTGACGTGACAGTAGCACCGCTGCCAAGTGCCAGGGCCTCAAGGGCGCCAAGCGGATTTCCAAGGTCCAAGCGACCATCAAATTCCTCGTTGGCAAGGTCTTTATCAAGAATAATCACAGGCCCCGGAATGCGCCGATCAAGGATTTCGACCACCTCTTGAAACGACATGCCATCGGTCACGATGAGACCGTCCCGCCATGTTGCCATATCCGTAATTGGCAGATTCTCGATAATGGGCTCTAGACCATCCCGGTATCGGAGCTGGTCCCCGGCCTCAAGGCGCACAGCTTTGTTGTGAACGACAACATCCACGGTTCCCTTTGCAACAGAGACCACGAGCTGGTCTTCGAATCTCGTCACTTCGAATTCTGTGCCCACCACCTCAACGATGACGTCATCAATCCGAACACGGAACGGTTGGGATTGTCGTTCTACCTGAAAATACACTGCTCCTCTAAGAAGCGAGACTTGACGTCGAATGTCGTTGGTTTGATCTATTATCGCGCTGGAGGCATCGAGCGTGATGGTATCGCCGGACAGAAGGTCAACCGTTCTAATTTCGCCAGCGGTGATGTGATCCGCGCGCAGATACACTGAGATCGGCTCGAACATCATATAAAGGAAACCGCCCAGTATAACCGCCAATAGAATGGAAACACGCGGCGGGCCTTTGGGTTTTCGGCCAAGCGCTTTTGACGCAAGGCTAACACCTTTGAGTAATCGGGCGTAGGTGTCGCGTTCAGCGTCGCCTCTGGCGAGAAAGGCGTCGCGGTCGCGTTGCGCCTGAAGGTCGTTCGGGTCATCTTCGAGGCGTTGATGAATATCGGCCGCTTCAATCGCCCGCTTAAACTCTTCTGGATCCAGGTCATCTTGATCCGCCATTAATTCCGGCCCCGATCTTCAACGTCTTTTACCTGGGTAACGTAAAGCGCGGCGAAATGTTTTGCGAAAATCAGTCTTTGAGTACGCAGGTCACAACAGCGAGTGCATGTTTTACAAGGCCATGTGCCCGAAAACGAGAGAGATTTAGTCGCGTCCCGATTTCAGTGAATGTCAGGCCGTCCACCAGGCGAAGCCGGAATGCGGTAACGGTTTTCTCAGGCAGGCTTTCGAGGACTCTGACGACGCGAAGAAGCTCCTGGCGGGCAATGACAATGCGCTCCGAGTCGACATCAACATCTTCATAAAGCTTCAAATCAAATAGAATTTGTTCTTCCGTCCGGTTTGAACGGGTCCAGTCTTTTGCAAGGTTCGATACAATGCGCCGGAAAATCGGAAGCGCTTTGTCGGATGGGTAGTTCTTATGCGCCCAGCGCAGCCAGCTGTCTTGAACAAGCTCTTCAGCAACGGCTCTGCTACGGACTACTCGAAGGGCGACCGAGATCAGTACCTCTCGTTCTTTGATAAAAGTTGTAAGGGCTGGATCTGCCATCTACTCGCCACCACTCTTTTAAGATCGACAGGTCTTTGCTGTTTTCCGGCTTCCCTGGTCTTTCATTGGCATGGTCGTTTCCAATGATACGGAAAGCAGCGTGTCGCTCTTGAAGATGTTTTTCGATTGGCTGGCTTCGCATGCGTGGCTGGCTGGTTCTTTTTAGTTTAGCTTTCAAGCGCGAATGGCCGTCAAGGTCTCGGCGTGGTGACACCGGCAGCTATCGGAACCACTGTGGTTTCAATGCAACACTTTCCTATGCGGCAAATGGGCTTCGCTACTGCCAACCCTTAGATTGCGGGTTTCGAAACTCATCGGTTCAGAAACCTTCGCGTTCTTTTCCAGATTCGAGACGCCTCTGGCGCTGATGATAAGGCGCAGGCAAGCTGGTTACGGCTCTTGGTGGAAGAAGGTTTCTACGGGTGGGAAACGCGGTTACTAGGGGAATCGGAAACGAACAGGTTCTGTCACAGTGAAAAAAGCGGTTCAGCGTGTCTCTGCCTCACGGTTCAATGCCTCAACAAGTACTGATTTGGCGTGGATATGAGCGCCTATCCAACCGTTTTTGGTATCTATGCGGCTTTTATGGAAATTCCCGCCTTTAAGCTGGCCGCACCCGGAAAATCAGCCCGATGCATTTTGGTGGGGCTACAATCGACGAAAAGGACGGCAATGCTTACATAATGCTTACACAAGCATATTATTTATCGCACTATGATTTCTAAGTTTTTTAAATCATTGGTGACCCCGACAGGATTCGAACCTGTGACCTACGGATTAGGAATCCGTCGCTCTATCCTGCTGAGCTACGGGGCCATTGCCTGACTGGTTTAGCCAATCTCGCAGGACGATGCCACCCGATTGTTCGCGCCCGCCCTGTCTTCTCCAAACCCAACGGGCGGATGGAAGAGCGACGAAAAGGCGAACTAGCAAATGCGCGGGAGTTGCTCCCCGACCAGCATGTCGACAATGCGCCGGCCGCCAACAACGGTGCGCATCGTTACCCGACCCGGTTGGCCGTCATGGGCCCTCCCGATGATCGTCGCATTCTCACCTTCAGGCATTGAACGCATCGCAGTAAGCGCAGCCTCCGCCTCACCTTCCGGAACGAAGAGCACGAGCGTTCCTTCATTCGCGAGATAAAGTGGATCAAGACCGAGGATTTCGCACATACCCTTCACTTCCGGTCGAAGCGGCAGCGAGGCTTCGTCAATTTCAATTCCGACGCCTGCGGCCTCGGCCATTTCATTGAGTGCAGAGGCAAGGCCACCGCGTGTCGCGTCACGTGCAGCACGGGTGCCGGGAGCAGCTCCAATGACGGCTTCCATCAAATGCCCGAGCCCCTGACAATCTGAGAGGATTTCCGTTGTCAGCGACATGTCGCCCCGCGCTGCGAGGATCGCCGTGCCGTGATCCCCGAGAACGCCGTTGACGATCGCGACATCGCCGGGCTGGATGGTCTCGGCAGCAAGGTTCCTGTCTGGCGGAATGACGCCGATGCCGGAGGTCGTCACAAAGACCTTATCCGCCATGCCGCGGCCAACGACCTTGGTATCGCCGGTCACGATCCGCACACCGGCCTTGTCCGCTTCCGCCTTCATCGATGCGACCAGCCTTTTTAAAAGCTCAATTTCAGTACCTTCTTCAATGATAAAGGCAGCAGACAGCCAAAGCGGCTTCGCCCCGCCAACAGCGAGATCATTGACGGTTCCGCATACAGCGATCTTGCCAATGTCGCCGCCTGGAAATTCGACCGGATCAACCACGAAACTATCGGTTGTAAAAGCCAGTCTCGCCCCGTCAACCTGCAATGCTTCTTCGGTGAGGCGCGCCTGATCCTCCATGCTGTCCGGTTCGAACACGGCGGTAAACACCGTATCGATCAGATCCCGCATTGCTTTTCCGCCACCGCCATGCGCAAGCGTCACGGTCTTGCGCTGCGGCCTGTGCATCATATTCATTCTGCAGCCTCCATCGCCCGCGCGCCGCCATATTGATAATAGGCAGCACAAGCACCTTCAGAGGACACCATGAGCGCGCCAAGCGGCATTTCCGGCGTACATCCGGTGCCGAATTGTGGGCAGTCGACAGGCTTGCAGCGCCCGGCCATCACGAGACCGCAGGCACAGCCTTCCGGCTCTTCGACATGCCGCGGCCCAGCCGCGTAGCCAACACCGAATTTCTCTTCAGCATCGAACGCTTTATAGTGCGGGCGGATCCTGAGGCCGCTCTTGTCGATTTCGCCAAGACCCCGCCATTCGAAACTCGGGCGTTGCTCATAGACGTCTTCAATCGCCGCAAGCGAAACGGGATTACCATGTTCCGGCACGACCCGCCCATACTGGTTTTCGATCTCGGCACGTCCATCGCGGATTTGCTCAATCACCATCAGAACGGACTGCAAAAGGTCGATCGGTTCGAAGCCCGACACAACGAGCGGCTTTCCGTAATCGTCGGCGATAAAGTCGTAAGGATGCGTTCCGATCACCATCGAGACATGGCCGGGCCCAACAAACCCGTCGAGCACCATATGCGGATCATCAAGAAGAACCTTGATCGGCGGCGGCACGGTGATGTGGTTGCAGAACACGGAAAAATTCGTGAGACCCTCGCGGGCAGCCTGTTGGATTGAGAGCGCTGTCGAGGGCGTTGTCGTCTCAAATCCCAAACCGAAGAACACGACTTCATGGTGAGGATTGCGTCGCGCGATCTCAAGCGCATCAAGTGGCGAATAGACCATGCGGATATCGGCTCCATCCGCTTTCGCCTGCATCAGCGATTTTCTAGTTCCCGGAACGCGCATCGCATCACCGAATGTAGTGAAGATGACTTCAGTTATCTCCGCGATCTCGACGCATTCGTCGACCCGGCTCATCGGCAGAACGCAAACCGGACAGCCGGGACCGTGGATGAATTCGAGCTCCGGCGGAAGCATCTTATCAAGCCCATAGCGGAAGATCGCATGGGTATGGCCGCCGCAAATCTCCATAATGCGGATGGTCGTGCTGCCAGAAGGCCGGGTCTCTTTTAGGACCTCTCCGATACGGGAAATCAGCGCCGACGCGGCTTTCGGGTCCCGGAATTCTTCGACATATCTCATGACACTCCCTCCAGTGCAGCCTCTCCGGCTGCCATCGCCTCCAGCGTTTCCTGGGCTTCACCGAGCCCCTTAAGGGCCTCCAGTGTTTTGGCGGCCTCCTCTTCATCGATGAGGCTCATGGCAAAACCCACATGAATGAGCGTCCACTTGCCGACGAGATCTTCAAGCGAACCATCGGCAACCGGTGCAACATTGACCTCCCGTCGCACACCCGAAACATCCGCCATCACCATCATTCGTTCAGCATTCGTCACTTCGACGATCTGACCAGGGATTCCCAGACACATGATTCAAGCCTCCTCTTGCTGGTTGGATTTGCACGGTTCGGCAATTCCATAGCGCTCAACCTTGGCCCTGAGACCGACCCGGCTGAGGCCGAGTTCGTCCGCAGCACGGCTCTTGTTCCATTTCAGACGGGTGAGCGTTTCGCGCAAAATGCGCATTTCGATTTCTTCGACACGGTCTTTGAGAGTGCCGTTTGCACTCAACACGCTGTCAACGGCATGGTCGGCGGGTTCCGGTCCGGGAACCGCCTGCAGAATGTGACGTGAGATCAGTTCCGGGCCAAGGACGCGATCCTGC
Source organism: Pseudomonadota bacterium (assembly GCA_039181265.1). GTDB lineage: Bacteria > Pseudomonadota > Alphaproteobacteria > Rhizobiales > JACESI01 > JBCDCU01. The sequence goes on from JBCDCU010000001.1 coordinate 37,202, forward strand.
GAAAAGATCAGCATCCGGACGATTTCGTTCTCAAGTTCGCGCAGATTGCCCGGCCAGTCATATCCTTCGAGAAACCGGATCGCGTCGTCGGAGAGACCATGCACGGGCTTGCTGTGGGCCGCCGATGCATTGAAGAGCATGTCCTGTGCAAGGATTTCTATGTCGCCCTTTCGCTCACGCAACGGCGGAACTTCCAGTGTCGCACGGGCCATAGCGTAATAAAGATCGGACCGGTACCCGTTCTCGGCGACCTTTGCCCGAAGGTTCTGGCTCGAACCGGTGATAAGACGAACATCGGTTTGCTGTTCTTCGTGGCCGCCAAGCGGAAGAAAACGACCCTCCGTGGCGGCACGCAGCAGCGCCAATTGGATACGTGGCGATAATTCGTCAACACCGTTTATGAAGAGCGTTCCCCGGTCTGCCTTGTGTAATAATCCGCGTTTGTTGGTCGGCACACCCGGTAAGGTTCCACGACGCGCGCCGAAGAGCTCGATCTCCAGAATGGTGTCGTCGACCCCGACACAATTGATTTCATAAAAGGGGCGGTCTGAACGCAATGATCCGTTGTGGATCGCACGCGCAATGGCGCTTTTTCCGGTGCCGGATTCGCCGACGATCAGAACCGGCACATCGAAACTCGCAAACTGCCGGGCTTGGGCGATCACCGCATTGATTGGAGAATTTGGCGTGCGCAGTACGTTTTCAAAACCGAGCCCTTCACGAAGGGCCTTACGCTGATCTTCGAGCTTGGCTTCCGCACCACGCGATAAATACCGCATTTCAAGCGACATGCGTTCGTGGTCCCGGTTGAGCCGGAAAAGGTCACTCGCATTCTTTGCCGTCATCACGAGATGATCTGGATGACAGGGTTTTGTCAGAAGCTGATAGATCCCAGCGTCATTGATCGCGGTGATCATGTCATCAGGTTCGGTATAATCGGTCAGCATGATGCGCACTGTTTCCGGCCAGCGCTCCCCCACCTCATTCAGGAGTTCGACCCCGCCGCGGTCAGGCATCGATTGATCGCAGAAAACAGCCTGAACGAAATTATCCTGCATGAGGCTGAGCGCTTCGTCGGTCGTCGATGCAAGCAGGCATTCAAAATCACTCTCAAGCGCCCCACGCATTGTGTTCAGGGAGTTTTCGTCATCAACGAGCAGGAGTGTGGGGCGGGGATCAGACATCACTCACTCCGCCGCGACCTGACGGGTTTTCCGATCGAGGGAATTCTTCAGCCAGTTCAACCAGTCATCCATACCTTCGCCGGTTCTCGCTGACACGCGGATGATTTCGATGCCAGGGTTCACCCGGCGCAAATTGGCTTCATAAAGATCAAGATCGACGTCGCAATGCGGCGCGAGATCGACCTTGTTCAACAAGGCAATCCGGGACACCGTGAACATATCCGGGTATTTCAACGGCTTATCCTCCCCCTCAGTAATTGAGAGGATCGCAACCTTGCAGTCTTCGCCGAGATCGAAACTGGCCGGACAGACCAGATTGCCGACATTTTCGATGAAAAGAAACGCACCGGATTGAAGGTCAAGACGCTCCATGGCATGGCCGACCATATGACCGTCCAGATGGCAGCCTTTACCGGTATTGACCTGAATAGCGGATGCACCGGTGGCGCGAATGCGCTCCGCATCATTTGCCGTCTGCTGATCGCCTTCAATGACAGCAAGCGGCCAATCGCCGAGCATCTCAATGGTCTTGCAAAGAAGGGACGTTTTTCCTGACCCCGGCGACGACACCATGTTGATTGCAAAAACACCGAGAGCGTCCAACGCCTTGCGGTTTGCATCCGCATAGTGATCGTTCTTGGCCAGAATATCGGTCTCAATTTCTATCAGGCGTTCCTGGCTCATCCCGGCAACTTCGACGCCTGCTGCTCCCATGCCGAAATGCAGATCAGTGGAACCGTGGTGATGATGATCCCCATGCTCATGGGTATGGCCATGCCGGTGCGGGTGGTGGGAATGGTGATGATGTTTATCGCCTTCAATAGAAGCGCCATCGCAACCGCAAACCGTGCACATCAGAGAACCTCCATGTCTTTAATTCGCATTTCATCACCGGCGGTTGGCATCAATCGGCCGCCACCGCACGAGGGACAGGGCGCGAGCCTGTCGTCGATCTCGACTTCTTTAGAACAATCGAAACACATGGCTTTGCCCGGTAAATCGACCATTTCGAGCCGTGCGCCCTCGGCGACGCCGCCGCGCATCACGACGTCAAAAGCAAACTGCAAAGCCGGTTTTTCGACGCTGGCAAACCGCCCGATTTCGACCCGGACCATCTTGACCGCGTTAAAACCATTGCTGCGGGCATGATCGTCGATGATCTCGCGGATCCCTTCGCAAAGTGACATTTCATGCATCCTGCGTTCCTCCCAATCGGACCGGAACACACGGATCGAGGATATCCATCAGCAAACCGGCAAGATGTCTGCGCGCTTCAGGAAGTGCTGCGAGCGATTGTTCAAGAAGCCCACCAGTCGCAAGCAAATGATCAGTCGGAACCATCCGTTTTAGATGTTTGACCCGCCCCCTTTCCGTGACGGCGCGGATGGCGCTCAGACCACGCGCGACCGGCACGACGGCAAATCCGGGCGCAACCAGACGCGGTTCAGGAACGTGACCGAGAAGAATTGCGTGAAGATCGATCGCCCGTGCACTGACACGCCAGAATGGACCGCGACCGTAGCTGGCTTCTATGAAACGCAGGACCGGGTGGTCCTCGTGACGCGCCGCGACGCTGTTTTCAAGCGGTGAGAGCGACAGGATAGAACACGCATTCACCAATAGCATTGGAGGCGGTGACGCGTCGTATGGATGAAATCTAGCGCGGATTTCAGAAAGAACTGGGGCGATCCCATGCCTGCTTTCGAGGAAAGCATTAAACGCTAAGGGGTGATCCAGAACGTCTGCGTCACCGAAAAGAGCATCAACGAGAGCGTCCGAATTGTTGCGGGGAAAGGGGACAAGGTCGATGCCCAATCGACCCGGCAGCATGATCGCAAGGCGAAGAACATGTTCATCCCGTATCTCTTCTCCAACCCCATGATCTTTCTCAACCGGCAATCCCAGCGCCATTCGGATCGCGACCGACTGCGCCTTGCGGCATAAATTGAAGAGCCGCGGCAAAATCTCCGCCGCCTCCTCGACAGGCTTTCCGCATAAAAGCCCCGCAACCGGGAAGGGTTCAGGTTTGATGACCTGAATACCGGTGTTTGATGTGGCGGGGCGGTCCAGCATGGCGCATCACTCTCCGGCAAGCCCGGCCGAGATGACCTGACGCCGTGAGGGAGTCTCTGGAAGCGAGAGCGATGGCTCACCACGTTCGGCAGCGGCGGCCTCTTCAAGCCTTTGTTCCTCGGCAGCAATTTCTGCTTCACGGGCTGCACGGATATCGACATTCCGATCGGTCTCGGCACGGTTCCGTTCATCAAAGAGCGCCACCATAATGGACTCAGCGACCTCGACCGCTTGAGCCTGGCTGTTGAACTCACCCATCATTGAAAAAAGCGAACAGGCTTTGTAGCCGCCAACCATCTCGCGTTTGTTGTGAATGAATTCGTAGTTCCCTGACGGGAAAGCCATGATCTCTTTCTCGCCCGTCACCAGATGGGACCATTCGTCGAGATCTTTGGAAAGCTGGATCAGATTCATGAACCATGGGCTGATCAGAACACCAAGCGGCCGCCCCTCATGCATTTTGAAGCCAACCGCCTGGACGCGCAGCGCCTTGTTGACGAGCGGAACATCGCGCATCTGGCCGTGCCAGATTTCAACGAAATCCGCCTCAAGTGCCCGCGTTCGCTCGGCGATTTCCGCCGCCTCCAATACCGCGTTGGAACCGGGGTCCTCTAGAACAAGGAACTGCTCTTTCGGGGCATCGCAATTCGGGCATTTCCAGTCTTCCGGCAAATGCAGGAATGGTGTACCGGGCAGGACCTGACGTGTCTCATCGCCTTCGGCCGGATCATAGGGTGTCCAGCAGATCTTGCATTCCATGATCGCCTGCAGACTGATCTTGTCGTTCGCACCAAGAAAGGATCCTTCGAAGCCACTCATTGGATCACCTCCAGGACTTCAAGAAGCCGTTTCCCGCTGTCGGCCAGATCCTCAGACGCTGCAATCGCGACTTCCGGGATTTCGCAAACCTCATAGGTATCAAGGATCAGCGTATCCATTGAGTTGAAGAACTGAACCCGCCAAACATAGGGGACAGCCGTTGCGGCAACGCGGCAATTGCCGTATCCGCGCGACAGGATTTCGACCGATCCCTTGCCGAGCGTCAGATCGAGCCACTCAAGATCCTGTTCAGTATGCGGCAACAACGATAAATTGACCGTATGCATTTCGGCTTTCGGATCGAAGTTTTCAGACCGGTCGAACAATTCGACGACGATGGACGGCGCATTCACAACGCCCGGTAATGTTTCCGCCGAGGGGCCGGCAGGCTCATTTCGCACGTCAACCGCGCGCTTTAAGGCGAGTTCCGGCACGGGGCCGACTTCGATGACATCACGGTCCGCCGCACTCATAACCCAGACGCCGGCGAATACGCTTTCCTGAACAGCAACAGCAGGAATGCCATGAAGGCGCATTGCGACTTCGCCTTCCCCCATCGTCTCTGCGATCAGTTTGCGGTTTGCCTCGTCAAGATGCGACAGATCGAATTGCCGATTGCCGCCCTCAGGGTCTCCGGCAGCCTCCGCGATCTCGCGGAGAAGGGCTAAAGCCGGATTGAGCGATGCATCAATTTCGACGTCAGGAATTTGCGCCTGGAATGTGCGCATATCCTGGGGCATCGGCATATATTCAAGTTCGCCGCCTTCCACGTCTGACGGCTGGGAACCGGGTCCAAATCCTGCCGGTGGTAAACCAAAATGACCAACCATGTTCACTCCTCCCTATTCTGCTGCTTCGCACGGCTGAGCAAGGATGTGAGTGATCCGTGCCATGTACTCATCCCAATCCCGGACTTTCGGAATCCCGACCTGAAACGCGCCGCTTCTGAAGAAGATAATCGACGGGGTTTTCAGAACGCCTGTGTCCTCCCGCAAGCGGGTCTCGATCTCATTTCCAGCGATCGCGCAGTCAAACTTGCGCTGAAACGCCATCCTGAGTTCGGGAAGAATGATTGCGACGTCCGCCGATTCCAGGTTGCGTGCCGGGTCTCCCGGAACGAAGACAGCGTGCCATCCAGGGCGCTCTGTGAAGGCGGTCAACGCCTCTTCATCAGCGAGCAACGGCCAGCCGAGTTCGTCATTCAATCGTGTAATAAGTGGGTGATTCATCCTTTGATTTCTCCCTTTTCAAAGGCTGCCTGAAGATGGGGCGGCAGTTGGGGTGGACGGCTCTCAAGATCCGCGAAGGCATCGCCGAGTTCGCCGCCGCCCATCAGCGACCGCAAACCATCAAGGGCGGATTTGATCTTGATCGCCTCATCTTCACCGACGACTTCCCGCGCCGCGCCGAGAAATGTGAGAACCCAGGTACCGGGTTCAAGCGGGCCGGTCAGCGAGAGATCAATGACTTCGACATCGTCGCCATTCATCGCCTCGGCAATCACGCCGTTACTGGCAAGAATCTGCATTGGAATTCCGACACACATGGCTCACGCCTCGGCCGGAAAGAAGCGCTCATCACCGATGCGGCAAGCTTCCTGTGCGCTGGGACGCCCGTTTTCATAGGCGCTGCGCTTGATGGAAGGATCTGCCAGAAGGCTGTGGTCGCCCTGCCCCGGTGTCGCTTCGAATCCCCATTCGGCCATGCGGGCCAATGCAATCTCGACGGCAGGATCGATCTGGTTTGCGACGACGTCGCGCAGGCCGCCGCCATAATCTTCGAGTTCCTCAGGCTGGCAACCGATCAGGAGGAGCGTTTCCGGGCAATATCCCATGAGTTGCGAAGTCGCGATGACGTCCTGAAAACCCGTCTGATGCAGACTCATTTTCTTGACGCCCATAAACTGCGGGACGTCCTCGTTCTCGACCACCTTCAAGGTGCCGGGCTCAAGACCATAGTCAATCGCATCGAAGACGACGAGGATATCAGCTTCTTCCATGAAGGGGAGCAGATAGAGGCCCTGCGTGCCTCCGTCGAGGAGCCGGACGGTGTCATCGAACTGCCAGTTTTCGGCCAGACGTTCAACACACCGGACCCCAAAGCCTTCATCGGCCCATAGGACGTTTCCGATTCCCAAAACAAGCAGTCGTGTTGCCATTTTCTCCCCCCCGAGAGCCAGTCGGCCTGAATGTTTGCTTGCCAGTTTTTGAAATAACCAGCAGCTAACTTTCTACTTCGGGCGAAGAAGATGAATTTGATTTGTCTCAAATCAAAATTTATCGTTGTTTTTCAGAAAATTACACGAAGAATGATTAATTATTAGGCAATAAAGATGGAAAGCAAGTAACCACGTCTTATGAGTAATACTTACGTCTAACGCAAAAAAGCGGACACCTTGGCGTCCGCTTTTTCATTTTTATTACTTACACAAGAATACTTAGTCTGGACGGTCATCCTTAAATGTTCGGTGACCCGAAATCATCGTCGAGACAATAGACTGGCGGCTCATGATATCTTCACGGATCGCCACATAGATATGAACGATCATGAAAACAACGATCCACCACATGCCCAGATGATGCAGCGTGTGAAGGATTTGCGGATTGTTTCCAGTGAGCGTGAACACCCATCCGAAGAGCGCGTAGAGCGTGCTATCCGTGCCTTGGCCTTCCGCATAAAGCGCCATGCCTGAGATGATCATAAAGCTGATCCCGATGGTGATGAAGAAGAACATCGCCAACTGGGCAAGCGGGTTGTGGCCGACATATTTTTTCGGCTCACTGGACATGAACAGATACCATTTGACCTCATGCAAAACCTCTGCCCAGTAATCCCCCCGCCAGAACGGGAAGTAGAACAATTGCCGTGCATGGTGGTTTCCAGCGAAAGCCCAGTAGATCCTTCCAAGGAAACCGATCGTCAAAATCCAACCGGCCGCGAAATGAGCAAACCGGATGTAGCCGAACACAAATTGGTCCGTCGCTTCACCGATCTGCATGGAAGGAAGCGGTGAGCCGATAAAATAGCCGGTTACGCACAAGACCAGGATCGCTGCCGCATTGACCCAGTGCCATATGCGAAGCGGGGCCTCATAGACATAAACCTGAGTCTGGCGTGACGAATGCGCGATATCATCGGGATCCGCATCCGTTCCTGCAAGAGGAGAAATATCCCTCATTGTTTCATCCTCCCTTTGTTATGGTCACGGGAGGAGCGCATCCACGAAACAAGACCGCCGACCGCAAAGGCACCCGCAAGAAAGACAACAACCAGTAGGGCAAGATGATCGGCCTGGGTGACCCAGTGCATGACGCCTTCGTGGTGGGCAGCCTCGTGTCCGGGATGCGCCGATGCAGTTCCGGAGCTGAGGACCAGCGCAGTGAAAAGCGTTTTTTTCATTGTCTCCTCCTTAGCGCACTTTGACGCGCGTCAGTTCCTCGCCATCAGGCGACATGACGTGTGTGGAACAGGCAAGGCACGGGTCGAAACTATGAAGCGTCCGAAGAATCTCGACCGGCTCGTCGGGCCGCTCCATCTTCGTATTCATCAGGCTTGCTTCAAACGCACCGATGTTACCGGCCACATCGCGAGGAGAGCCGTTCCAGGTTGTCGGGACAACGCATTGGTAGTTGTCAATGCGGCCGTCCTTGACCTTGATCCAGTGACCAAGAGCGCCACGAGGAGCCTCGGTCATACCGACACCCTTGGCCTCTTTCGGCCAGGATGACGGATCCCATTTCTCGATGTTGGCTGTGCTCTCGTCGCCATTCTTGATGTTGGTCACGAGCTTGTTGAAGAAGTACTTCTGCAAGCGTGCACAATATTCGGATTCGAGCGCACGGGCAGCGGTTCGGCCGAGGGTTGAGAACAGCGCCGAAACCGGCAGATCCATGGTGCGAAGGAGCCCCTCAACCTGGTTCTTGATGTCCTCATGGCCGGACGCATAACCAATGATGTAGCGAGCGAGCGGCCCGACTTCCATCGCATGGCCTTTCCAGCGTGGAGCCTTGATCCATGAGTATTTTGCGGCCTCATCGAGTTCCTCGATATTGGTCCGGGTTCCCTTTGCGTTGGGGCCAAGCACGTAATTCGGATCGGTGACACCATCCCAGGGATGAAGACCTTTGCCCGGCTCGCCGTACTCATACCAGGAGTGATCGACGAATTCCTGGACCTGTTCCGAATCGCGCGGATCAACTTCATGGACCTCATTGAGGTTTCCGTTGATGATGGCGCCACGCGGCAGGTGCAACTGCCCCGCTGAGAAGTCATTGGCGTGTTCAGGAATATCACCATAGGCGAGGACCGACTTGCCGGATAGACCGCCACCATAAAGCCAGTCTTTATAAAAGCCGCCGATCGCGACGAGGTCCGGAATATAGACGTTGTTCACGAACTCGGTGCAAATATCGATGATCGAGCTCACATGATTGAGCACAGTCATGTTGATGGCGCCAACCCCACCGGTTGAGTGGACGTTAATCGGGCATGGCACCCCACCCACGAGCCAGTTCGGATGCGGGTTTTTGCCGCCGAAGATCGTATGGATCTTGACGATCTCTTTTTGGAGATCCAACGCTTCGAGATAGTGCGTTGTCGCCATGAGATCGGCTTCCGGCGGAAGCTTGTATGCCGGGTTATCCCAGTAGCCGTTCTTGAAGGGCCCTAATTGTCCGGATTCAACAAAACTCTTGAGCCGGTTTTGAACGTCCCGGAAATACCCAGGCGATGACAGCGGATGTCTCGGCGACACACTTTGCTGCAATTCGCTGGTCGCTTTCGGATCGGCACGCAGTGCATTCACCGGATTGACCCAGTCGAGCGCATGAAGGTGATAGAAATGGACGACGTGATCGTGGATCTGCAGGTTGAGCTGCATGATATTCCGGATCGAGTTAGCATTGTCCGGGATCATAATTCCGAGCGCGTCTTCAACCGCGCGCACAGAAGTAAGGGCGTGGGTTCCGGTACACACACCGCAGATCCGTTCCGTAAAGGCCCAGGCATCGCGCGGATCGCGGCCTTTGAGGATCACTTCCAATCCCCGCCACATCGTGCCGGTCGAAACGGCGTTGCGAATGACGCCTTCGTCGTCGACATTCACCTCACACCGCATATGACCTTCGATACGGGTGACAGGGTCAACAACAATCCGGCGACCTGACTTATCAAGATCAAAGCCGTTTGGAGTAGGAGTAATTGTCATGGCCTATGCCTCCTCTTTGCTCTGCGAGGACTGCGCTTTGCTCTGCGCGGATTTCAACGCCGAGACTGCAGCGTGAATGGCCGCGGCACCGCCGACGACACCAGCTGCGGCCATGCCGACCTGGTCGGCATTCGCTTCAACGCCGAATTGAGTCAGATCGGTGACGCGGTTGTAGAAGCTGCCCTGATCCCAGAAACCATCTTCAGAACACCCGATACAGCCGTGGCCTGCCTGGATCGGGAACGACGTCCCGGAGTTCCAGCGGATGGTCGAGCAGGCATTGTAAGTGGTCGGGCCCTTACAGCCCATTTTGTAGAGGCAGTACCCTTTACGGGCGTTGTCATCATCCCAGGCTTCGACAAACTGACCGGCATCGAAGTGCGGACGGCGATAGCATTTGTCGTGAATACGCTGGCCGTAGAACATCGCCGGACGCCCCTGGCGGTCAAGCTCGGGAAGGCGGTCGAAGGTCAGCATATAGGTAATGACGCCGGTCATCACTTCTGCAATCGGCGGGCAGCCCGGCACCTTGATGATCGGTTTATCGGTAATCACCTTATGAACCGGCGTGGCCTGGGTCGGGTTTGGCTTCGCTGCCTGAACACAACCGTATGATGCACAAGCACCCCAGGCGATCACCGCCTTGGCGTCCTTCGCAGCGTGGCGTAATTGTTCAACGAAGGGTTTTCCGCCGACAATGCAGAACATACCATCTTCGTTAAGCGGCGGGTTGCCCTCAACGGCGAGGATGTAATTGCCTTTGTACTTCTCGATCGTCTCTTCAAGAGCGGCTTCCGCGGCATGGCCTGCGGCTGCCATCAGCGTGTGTTGATAATCAAGACTGATCATCGACAACACGACGTCTTTTGCGAGCGGGTGGGCACCACGGATGAAGCTCTCACTGCAGCAGGTGCATTCAAGTCCATTGACCCAGATGACTGGCGTGCGTGGCTTGGTTTCCATCGCGTGGGCAATCTTTGGCACCATTGCCGGGCTCAGGCCCAGCGCAGCTGCTGTCAAAGAACAATATTTCATGAGACTGCGCCGGGTAATTCCCTGGCGCCGCATCACGTCATAGAAGGTTTCGATCTGGCTCAAAGCATGCCCTCCATCATGACCGGGTTCCATTCGGGTACAGCAAACACTCCCCCTCAATTGTAAGGCTAAGGGCGTGGCAATATCGCTTCAAAGGAAAGACGCACATGGATTGCAGAGATTTTTTCTGCAAATATATCAGATGCTTGTAGAGAATTCTGGCAATTGCACGCGGTTGTGAACGGCAGGCGAGCAACCGGTTTCCAGCAAGACCGGTTAGCTACTTTCCAAGCCTTGCAATGCCCTTGCACCCGCAATCAGAGCTTGTCCCAATGCGAGGCCGCCGTCATTGGCAGGTGTTTTTGTGTGGATCAAAACCGGGATATCCGCGAGCGATTTTACAGTCTCCCGGAGAAGCAGAGCGTTCTGAAAACATCCCCCGGAAAGGGCGACGGCTTCAGCCTCGCCATCTTCAATGAGCTTGCGTGCGTGATAGGCGAATGCCCTGGCAAGACCCTTGTGGAACTGACCGGAGATCTGGCCTTTTGACAGACCGGAGACGATCCCGGCTTTCACAAAATGGAAGAGCGGATCGGTGTCGATTTCCTGCCCGTCCCACGCGAACTCGAACTCCGGTTCTCCTGTTGGTTCAGCCAGAGCTTCTAATCGCATCGCAGCCTCGCCTTCAAAACTCTGCGCCATCGGGCAAAGGCCGAGACAGGCTGCAACAGCATCAAAGAGCCGCCCGGCGCTTGAGGACAGAGGCGAGTTTATAGCCTTGGATGCCGCCTGACGGGCCATCGTCAAAGGTGCATCAGGAAAGAGTGCTTCGGACCATTCGCTCAAACCTGCCGCGTCGAGCCGGACGAGCGCATTGCGCCAAGGTTCTGCTTGCGCTCTGTCACCGCCGATGAGAGGGGCTGGCTTCAACCAGGCTCGACGTTCGAAACCGGTATAATCGCCAAGCAGCACCTCACCACCCCAAACGGTGCCGTCCGGGCCAAGGCCCAAACCGTCCAGAATAATCCCGGCAACCTTGCCACCATTCATCGGCCACGCATTCTCTCCAAGACAGGAAGCAAGATGCGCATGGTGATGTTGCACCAGTTGTAGGGAGAGGCCTTGCGCTTCAGCCCTTTCCGATCCATGGCGTGATGCCTGGAAATCAGGATGAAGGTCAATCGCGACAATGTCCGGTTTGTGATCGAAGAGATCGGCATAATCCGCGTCAGCCTGATAGAAAGCCTCGAGCGTCAAGGCTTCATCCAGTTCGCCGAGATGGTGCCCGAGCAAAGCCTGGCCGTTCTTCACAAGACAGATCGCTGCTTTCATTTGCCCGCCATACCCAACGACCTGAGGCGCGTCCTCAAAACCCGGAGGGAGCGGAAGGGTCCCCGGAACACGTCCCCGTGCTCGACGCAGCACCATAGGACCCTGTGGCGTGACCCGTTCGACGCTGTCATCAAGGCGCCGCGCGATATCGCGGTTGTGCATGACGAAAGCATCGGCAAAGTCAGAGAGCGTTTCCAAGGCTTCCTGATTGCTGACCGCCAAAGGCTCACCGGAGAGATTTCCGGATGTCATCACCAATGGGCCGCCAAAAGCATCCATAAGCAGGTGGTGCAGGGGCGTGTAGGGCAGCATCCAACCCAAAGTGTTTTGTCCCGGGGCAACGGTATCGGGCAGTAGAGCATTCGCTTTTTCAAGAAGCACGATAGGCGCTGCCGGATCGCTTAAGAGCGCGACTTCTTCGTCCGAAGCGCGCGCATAACGCCCGATAATGTCGAGCGTTCCCATGAGCGCGAAAGGTTTTGCCGGACGACGCTTGCGCGTTCTCAAGAGGTCAACTGCGTCTTGATTAAGCGCATCGCAAGCAAGATGAAATCCGCCAAGCCCCTTGATTGCAAGGATTTCCCCCGCACTGAGCCGAGCTGCTGCCTCATCGATCGCATCACCGCCCTTTGATGGTTCGATCCAAAGGCGCGGACCACAAACCGGACAGGCAACCGGCTGAGCATGAAACCGCCGGTCGCCGGGATCGGCATATTCGGACGCGCAGGCACTGCACATTTCGAAAGGCGCCATGGTGGTCTGCGCGCGATCGTAGGGAAGACCGCGCAATATCGTGAAGCGCGGCCCGCAATGCGTGCAATTTGCAAACGCATAACGATACCGCCGGTCATTGGGATCGCGGATCTCCGAAAGACAATCGGCGCATGTTGCCGCATCGGGAGTGACACGGGTCTCGGAGCCCGTTCCTTCCGACTGAACAATCTCGAAAGTCTCAGGGGGCGAAAAGTCAAACGCGTCACTTTCTATCGCGTCAATGCGCGACAGCGGCGGCGCTTCTTTCCTGATCGCAGTTTCGAAGGCACCGATTTCTTCTCCAGAAACGCGGATCAGCACGCCTTCCGGGTCATTGAGAACATCGCCTTTCAGCCCGAAGCGCTTGGCAAGTTGCCAAATGAACGGGCGAAAACCAACGCCCTGCACCTGCCCGCGCACCCTGATCCGGCGGCCCCGCACTAATGCGCCCCAACCGTGTGAGAGGGTATGACCGCAAGCGCGGCAGCACGGAAAAAATCAGGCATTGACGTCAATCGCTTCCATTTCAAGGAAAGCCTAGCAGATGGAATCATGTCACGGAACCGGCGGGAAAAGACCCAACGGTTGAACAGGCTGTGCCTGCGATCTTGAACACGTCACGTGAAAAGACCGGCCTTGATTAGGCCGGTCTTGTCATTTCCATAGATCGTTCAGGCTTAAGCAGCAGCCTCTTCCGCCGACGGCTCGGCTTTCACTGAAGATGTGCCCATCAAATCAGCCGCAAGCCGGTTGGCACCGCCAATGTCGAGTTTACCGGTTCCAAGAAGCGGGATCGCATCAACGCCGAACACGGTCTTCGGCACCATAATCTCGCCGATACCCTTCGACTTTGCGAAAGTGAGCAATGCCTTTGCGTTGATCGCATCATCGTTGCCTTCACAAAGAAGCACGATCTGTTCGCCCTTCTTTTCATGCGGCAGGGCAACTGCACAGCAGGGTGTTTCCGGCCAGAGCTCGTTCGCAAGGCTTTCAACGGCGGTCAAAGAGACCATTTCACCACCGATCTTCGCGAAACGCTTGACGCGTCCTTTGATCGTGATGAAGCCCTTGTCATCGATGCTCACGATGTCTCCCGTGTCGTGCCATCCATCAACGGGCGGTTGAATGACGCCAGGATTATCCACTTTGAGATATCCCATCATCACGTTCGGCCCGGTGACATGAAGACGGCCACCGTCCTCAACACCTGTCACAGGCTCAAGACGCGCTTCCATACCTGGCAGAAGGCGACCGACCGTGCCCGGCACATTGGCAAGCGGCGTGTTGATGGAAAGAACGGGAGCGGTTTCCGTCGTTCCGTAACCTTCCAGAACCCGTAGACCGAATTTCTCCGACCAGACCTGACGGGTCTCGGGGCGGACACGCTCCGCACCGGCAAACACATAGCGCAGAGAATAAAAATCGTAGGCGTGGGCCATACGCGCATATCCGCTCAGGAACGTGTCCGTGCCGAACATAACGGTCGCGTTCGTATCGTAGGCAATCTCAGGCACGATCCGATAGTGAAGCGGCGACGGATAAAGGAAGGTCGGCACACCACTCAGCAGCGGCAGAAGCGTTCCAGCCGTCAAGCCGAAAGAGTGGAACATCGGCAATGCGTTCAACACCTTGTCTTTCGGTGAGAAATCAATCACCGACGAGACCTGATTGCGGTTTGCCTGAATGTTGGCGTGGCTCAGAACAACCCCTTTCGGAAGCCCCTCGGAGCCAGATGTGAAAAGCACGACCGCTTTATCTTCCGGCTTGGCCGAACCGCCAGCCTGCATCCGGAAGGCAAGCTTCGGAAACTTCGCTTTGACGAAGCCGCGAACCTTGTCGAAGGTCGAGATCTCTTCGCGGATGTCTTCCAGGTAGACCACCTCTGCCATTTCACCGACAGCTTCGATCAGGGCATCGAGCTTTCCAAGGTCCACAAAGCGCCGGGATGTGAAGACCGATTTGATCTCAGCGGCAGTGATTGCGGCCTGAATGCCCGCACGACCAGCGGTAAAGTTCAGCATTGCGGGTGTGAACCCGTAAGCCTGGCATGCAAAGAAGCTCACAACGCAGCCGTTCGAATTCGGCAGAAGAAGTCCGACCGTATCGCCAGCCTTTGCATGTTTCGTCATCTTGGCACCGAGGATGAACGATCCCGCAATGATCCGATCATAGGAAATCGGAGTGCGTTCCATATCCTCAAGGACCGCGGGCGTGCCGAAGGTGGTTTTCGCGTCGATCAGGCTTTCAAAAAGCGTGGTCCGAGGCCGCTTCGTATCGAAGACCATTTGAGCCATCACTTCATGAAGCGCTGAGGCAGCAGCGGCTCGTTTCTTGCGCCCAACGAGGCCCTCCGGAATGCTGATTTCCTGCTTTTCAAGGACCGTCAGCGTGATCTCGGGAAACCACTTCGTCGGAAGTTTGTCGTTGAGGTAAGACACTTTCGAGAATTGCGCGCCTTCGATATGGATCGGGATCAACGGTGCACCGGCTTTCTCGGCAATCATCGCCGGACCATCATAGACCTTCATGAGCGCGCCCGTGCGTGTCAGGCGGCCTTCAGGGAAGATGATCAGGCGGCGTTTTTCATCACGCACCTGTTTCACCATTTTGCGCACCGAAAGCGGGCTTGTCGGATCAACAGTGACGAGATCGAAGAACAGGAAGGCCGGGCGCACCCACCATGCTTTGGCGATCTGGGTATTGATCGCAAAGGCTGGACGTCCAGGCAGAAGGCATCCGAGCAAGACCGCATCGAGATAGGATACGTGGTTGGCGATAACGACGGCAGGCGCGTTTGGATCACCATATCCTTCAAGGTTCTTCACGCGCGCTTTGAAAAGCGTGCGCAGGAGCGACGCACCGACGGATTTAATCACTTCGGATGCGAGTTTCACGAAGAGATATCCAGCAAGGACAATCGAAAGAGCGGCAAAACCGAACAATAAAGCCGGGAACTCGAACCCGATCGCGAGCAACCCAGTCGCTGCGAGACTCACAGCAACCATCAGAAGCGAGTTCAGGATGTTGCTTCCCGCAATCGCGGTTGAGCGGTTTTCGTCTTCGGTCACCGTCTGGAAGATCGCATAGAGCGGTACGGTGAAAACTGCGCCGAAGAAAGCAACGGCAACCATGTCAAACAGGATTCGAACCCTATCAAAGGACGCTAGGAGATCGGTCACACCAACAGCGGAGACAGGTGGTGTATAGGCCTGCAGCGCAAAACCGAAATCTGCGAGGAATACCGCCATACCAAGCACACCAAATGGGACGTGCCGTGGTGAGATGTCACCTTTGAGGAGCTTTGAGATCGCAAAGGTTCCCAAGCCAATCCCGATAACAAACGCCGCGACAAGGATGTTTGCTGCGTTGGCCGTAAGATTGAGCATATCCTTCGCAACGCCCGGAAGCGTGCTGATGACCACAAGACCAATCGCCCAGAACCAAGCAATTGCAAGCGTCGTTTGCAGAAGGGTCCGATTGGCGAGGACCGCTTTGACGGCTGTGATCGAACTCGTCACCGGGTTTTTGGAAAGCGTCACGCCGTCCTTCAGGAAAGAAGGGATAGACGGCAGTCGCAAGCTCGAAACATAGCTGAGAGCTGAACCGGCGATCAGAAGACCTGCCAACACACCAGTGTGACCGTTGCCGGCGAGATACCCACCGACGAGAAGACCAAGCAGGATCGCAATGAAAGTCGAGCTTTCGAAGAGTGCGTTAGCTGAAACCAAATGCTTGCGCGCCAACATCTGCGGCAGAATAGAATACTTCGCCGGACCGAAGACCGTCGATTGCACCGCGTAAAGGAAAAGGGTCAACAAGAGCAGAGGGCCCGATTGCGTGAAGAGCGCACCGGTTGCAAGGACCGCGAGGCCGATTTCGACCAGACGTGTCCGCTGGACGATCGTTGCTTTGTCGTATTGATCGTTGAGCGCACCCGAGACACCGGAAAACATGAGAAACGGTGCGATATAGATGATCGCTCCAAGCATCAGGGCAATATCGGTGGAGAGCCCGAACAGAGACAGTCCGCCGAAAGCCACCAGGAAGGAGAATGCGCTCTTCAAGGTGTTGTCGGTGAATGCACCCAGGAATTGTGTGATGAAGAGCGGGAAGAACGTTTTGTCTTTGAAGAGTTCGTTACGCGGCAAAAACATAATCTTTTCCTTTCGAAAGAAAGGAGGTCGATACTCTTCAATAAAAGAAGATATCGACCTCTTAACTATCAAGCGGCCTCTTTACGGCCAATATCCATCAATAATTTTTCGGTTTTGGCATCCTCGATCCTATGGACAAGACGTTTAGATTCTTGTTCATCGCGGATCGTTTTTGTGACGGTAATTGCAGACTGAACAATCATAAGTGTTGCCATGGTTAAGAACCCCTTAGTTGCGAGATCAAGCGGCAAGAAGAAGATTCCAATTCCCATCATCGCCATCGATATTCCGAAATTTGCGATCGTGAATGATTTCCAGGCTGCAGTATTTTGAATATTTGATTCAGTCATTTTCTTTCTCCGTTACTGGTTTGAGGTGGTATTGCTATTTTTCAGAAGCAGTTAGTCTTGATTTCAGACGAGCGAGCACGTCTTCCGCACTTGTCTTGATCGCCGGACCACACCCGGCTTCGGCGAGTTTTTCAGCGACCTTTTCCGGGTCGGCGGATTGCGAGAATGTGTTGAGGGCATCCTCGGTCGCATCGATATGTTGCTGGCGTGCTCTGAGGCGGTTGAGTGTTTCTTCCGCTTCCACGAGGGTGCTGAGCCCGGAGCCGGGGACGTCCTGACGAATACGGTGCGCCTTATCGGTTGCGGTCGCAATCCGTTGACCCCGCCGCAGGTCCTTAAGACGCGTTTCAGCCGTCAGCACGTTTGTCCGCAGGCGCTGTATTTCCTTCGAAAAAGTGGCTTGAGCTTCTTCGCTGTCCTTTAGCTCGGTCTCGAGGGTTGCGATCGTCTCTGCTGCTTCCTCCGCAAGGTCGGATTTTTCGGCTTCCAACGCCGCGATCGCTCGCGTCTCCAGATCCTCGACCTGTTTACGCATTCGTTCGCAGTGCGCTTTTTCCTGTTCGTTATGGGCGATCGCGACCGCGACAGCCTTCCGAGCAGCTTCTACAGCTTTCGCAGCATCGCGCATTTGCTGTTGAAGAATGAGCAGCGCATGTCGGTCGGTAATCTCTTCGGCGGCGTTGTGACTGGCCGCTCGAAATAGCGTGAATAATTGTTTGAACATTGCCGATACTCCATTTGTGAACATTGTTCACGATTGAATTTACGCAGATCCTCGCTATAGTCAAGAAGAAAATGAACAATGTTCACGAAATGAAGGCGTTGGTTAATGGCAGGAAAACGGGAAGCGCTTCGGCAGGATCTGACAAACCGTTTGATCGAGGCGGCCACAAACAGGATCATCACGTCCGGACTGAACGCGCTGCGAGCGCGGCAGATCGCGGAGGATGCGAAGTGTGCGCTTGGAACGATCTACAAGTGCTTTGCGGATTTCGACGACCTGATATTGCACGTGAATTCAAGAACTCTTGCCGCCCTTGGTGCGGCGCTCAAAAAAGCAATGTCCGAGAGTGGTGAAGGCGAAACACCACTTGAAATCCTCGCTGTCGCTTATATGCGCTTTGCGAAGGAGAACACGCATCTGTGGGCCGCGCTCTTCGAACACCGGATGCCGCAGAATGTCCCTGTTCCCGATTGGCATCTCGAAGAGCATTCCGCCTTGTTCGATAACCTGTCGAGCATCATTTCCGGAAGCTCAGAGGGGCTTTCAGCTGAGGAGGCGAATGTGCGCGCCCGCACTTATTTCTCGGCAATCCACGGTATTGTCTCAATTAGCCTTCAGGACCGTTTTGTCGGCGTCCCTCTGGAAAGGCTGGAGGACGAAGTGCGCACATTTGCACGCGCGCTTTGACCCTTCCCCGTAACCGCTATTGAACCAGCACCTGAACGCCCATGTCACCCATCAAGCGAAGTCTCCTTGCGGTTGCATTCATCGTCTTTCTCGCAGCAAGCGCCGCATGGTTCTTTTCAGTCCACGAAACCCCTTCGCTCACCAGAGCAAGCAATATTGACGCGCTGGAAGGACCGGAACTCGGCGCCGCCGAATTTGAGGGCGCCTCCTTTGGCGGCATCAGCATGACGGCCCTTGAGACCCATGCTGTTCCATGGCGGCTTGTCGCGGCCGCCCTCATTCTTGATGAGAAAGCGGACAATCCAGACGCCGAGGTTTCACGAGAAACACTCAATAGCATTCTTGCTCGGTTTGGCTTTTTGGTTGGGGCGACACCCGTTAATCGGCCCTCCATTATCACACCGTCGGAGAGCGTCCTTCCACTTGGATTCACATACGGAGATCTCGCTCCAATTGGCGGAGCGAACGTGTTCGTCGCCAATCTTGGATGTGCCGCCTGCCATGCCGGGGTCACTTATGATGAAAACGGTCGACCGCAACCGGATCGGGCCTGGCTGGGCATGCCGAACACGTCGATTAATCTCGAAGCCTATGTCACATCGGTTTTCGAAGCACTCGTCAGGCAAGCCGACAATACGGAAACGTTTCTTGCCACCGTTGGCGATCTCTTCCCGGAATTGCATGTCAGTGAAGCCCTCACTCTGCGCTTCTTTGTGCTTCCAATTGTAAAAGATCGACTGGCAGAGTTGTCGGAAGCACGCGCTCCCCTGCCCTTTCCAAATGGTGTTCCAGGAAGCACGAACGGTGTCGCGGCCCTCAAATGGGCATTCGGAACACCGCTTCTTGAAGGTGGCCCGAACGATAACGGTATCGTATCGATCCCCGATCTCGGCCACCGGTCATGGCGGACAAGCCTTCTTGCTGACAGCGCCTACGCACCGACGGGAAAACCACGCCAGCGCCAAATCAGGAAAAGCGACATTTCTGAAGGCCACCTTAGCGATCTCGCCGCGATCACGACATTCTTCACCGTACCAAGTATGGGCGTTGACTCCGGCACGGCAATTCATCATCTCGACAAGGCAACGGCGATTTTCGACTTTATCGAGAACGCTTACGCGCCGCAGGCGTTTCCGGGCACAATCGACAGTGTAGCCGCACAACGCGGCGCCCGTATCTACAACGAAAATTGTTCGGAATGCCACGGCACCTACGAATGGCAGGGTGAGCGACCGGTCCTTGCGCTTTTCCCAAACTGGCTAGGTGATGTCGGAACCGATCCGCTTCGCGCGAGGACTTTCACTCAGGACCTAGCAGACGCGATTGGAGAAACATCGCACAAGAACGTCCTGAGCGCCGTCTCGACCGGTAAATATGCGGCACCACCGCTTACCGGTGCCTGGGCATCTGCGCCTTATCTTCACAACGGATCTGTTCCGACCATCACCGCGCTCCTCAGCCCGGATCTGCGACCCACCCGCTTTCAGGTGGGTGGTCATTCGCTCGACTTTCAAAATCTCGGTATTGCACTTCGAAACGGTGGCGGTTTCCCGGAAGACTACAAACCGTTTTCAGAACCTGTTTGGTTTGACACATCGATTACGGGCCATGGCAACGATGGTCATGAGTTCGGAAGCGAATTGAGCGATGACGAAAAACGCGACCTCATCGAATTCCTGAAGCTCTTGTAATTTGCTTCACACAGCATCCGGGATGATGATCTCCTCAACCGGCAGGCGCGCCCTCGCCGCAGCTTCGTCTCTTGCCACATCACTTACAAGCGGCTTTCCGAAAACGAAGG
The DNA here is from genome assembly GCA_039181265.1 of Pseudomonadota bacterium. GTDB lineage: Bacteria > Pseudomonadota > Alphaproteobacteria > Rhizobiales > JACESI01 > JBCDCU01. The sequence continues at coordinate 57,320 of JBCDCU010000001.1, forward strand.
CCGTCAGAAGTTTTCGATCGTTGGAAAGACCGGCTTTCTTGTGAAGGACCGCACACGTCTCGGCATCGTCGGTCAGTGCTGCGACGACCTGCGAAGAAAAACCAGCTTTCTCGATTTCGAGCCAATGGCGATAAAAGTGCCTGCCGCTTTCAAGCGGTGTTTCCTCGACTGGTCTGTGCACAAGTAGGAACCCAGCAGCGCGGGAATATCGCTTCGCCTCCGATACTAAAAAACCGGCGAGCCCGAGCTTGTGCAAGACACCAAAGGTCCGGCCAAGGACGAAAAAAGCGGCAAGGGCTTCAAACCCGCTCATATGCATTGCTTTGGCATTGAGGCCATCGCGGGACCAGTGCGGATGAACGGGCTTAAACCGCATCCATGACACGAGCTCTTCCCGAAAATCAGCATCAGCCATAAATCTCAGGCTCGCACCATCGGCGAGGCGACCAATCTGCCGGACGTCGTCATTACCCGCAAAGATCGCGCAGGACGATCCGCCAAGGGAAACAGCCCGCTCACGATCTTCATCAGTCGCTCGTTCAAAAGGTCCGCGCCAGGAACGGCGACTTTCGACAAAAGCTGCGAGAGCGTCAACCTCGCCGCCGGGGCTGAAGTGCAAGGCACCAAGGTGTTGATATGCACCGCTCTCTGAAACAGTCTTTTCAGCCTCAAATCGCGTCGAGAACCCTTGCCGCGATGCCGCGATCGCTGCGCCCTCGAGACAGGCACCGGCGCTGATCATTACATCGCGGTCTGTCGGGTCGCCATGCGGAAGGCGAACGCTACGGTCCCGCATGAGGATAAGGCGATCGTCATCGAACACCCATCTAACCGGCTGTATATTGTGGACGCTCGGCGCAAGACTGGCTTCTTCAACAATCGTTTTGAGATCGGGTTTCATCTCACAGCACCTTTTTGAAGAGGTGCAGACGATGAAGAGGCTTTGCTCCGAGCTTTTCCGCCTGGCGCAGGCTTGCCGCATTGATATCGGCAATCCACGTTAAACCGAGCTCCCGATACCCGGCGGTACGGAGCGCTTTAAGCGTCCGGTCGAGCATTGCACCCATAATGCCGCGCCCATGGCATTTTCGGGCCACCGAATAAAATATGATCACCGCACGCTTCCGGTTCAGCCGATAGCGTAAATAGTGAAAGGGTGTCAGAAGTCCGAAACGGGATTTCGTCGCCCGCAAAAAGCCATTGAGATCAGGAATGCAGATCACGACACCAACCGGTTCATTGTCGCACAGAAGGACACTGGAAAGCCGCGGATCCAGGATCGTCATCATCTCACCCGCCTGAAAGACAAACTCTTCCTTTGATAGCGCTACGAACATCGGATTGTCGGCAAAGCCATCATTAAGCACGAGCCGCGCATCCTCCATGCGCGCCGGAAAGCTTTTCTTTTCGATGGGTGTAAACGAATAGGAGGCGTTCGACGGCAATGTCTTTTCGGTGAGTTTCGCACTGGCAAGATCAAGCGAGAATGTTGTCATCGGGAAGTATGCTTCAAACCCGTTTGCTTCCAGAAGGCGCGGAATATGAGGTGGATTCTGCACCATATCCGTAAAGCCATGATGATCGAAACCATCAGTCTGAACGCCGCATTGCTGCATCGCCGTCAGATTGAAATTCCCGCATAGCGTGTCGAAGCCGCCCGCTCTCGCCCATTGGGATGCCGCCTCAAGCAAAGCCCCTGCGACCTCTCCATTGTCTTCACAATCGAAGAAACCGAAGCTTGCCTGATTGGTCTTGTGCAAAGCGTTCGAGGCCGCGTGATTGTGGACCACGATCCGACCCGCCGGACGACCATTTCTAATTGCGGTGAAATACGTGAAATCATCCTCGGAGGGGAAAAGCGGGTTCACGCCCGCCGAGAGCATGCGCTTAAGGTCGGATCGCATCGGAGAGACATAGGCATCACTCGAAGGATAAACGGCGAATGGAACCTCAAAGAAATCGTCAAAACTTCGCTCTCTGATTTCGACCATCAGACCGCCTCCGCTTTCGACATGATGTGAGAAAGGCGCTGGACGACCGCGAGTTCAAGTTCCGCTCCAGGCGCGTTCGCAATCGATGGCAAACTCAAGAGAACGATCCTCAGCGGATCTTCAGAGGCAAGCATCGCATGGGTCGCCCCATACCGTTCGAAGAGCCAGGCAAGTTCCTCGTCAAGCAGTTCATCTTTTAGATCAGTCCGGTCGCCGGCCCTTATGATCCTTTTTGTCTGCAGATGCGTCTTAAGACCCGCGCCGAAGTCAGCAAGATCTGCTTCCTCCAGAATGAGTGCGCCGGAGACCAACGGATGATCCTGAAGACCGGTCAGAAACTCAATATGAGATTGCGGTGATGAATGCGCGATGTAGGAGAGGAGGGTCGCCCGCTCCCCTTCCCGTTGCAGGGATCGTGCTTCTGTGAAGACCTGAAGAAGGAGCCCGGTACACAAAATGATCGCCGCCGCTTGAATGGATTGTGGGAGGGTCAGCTCCGCCAGAAAGGAGATCGCACCCACCGCAACACCGACGCTGACCGCAATGAGAGCAAAGTTCCCAAGAATATGAAATGTGTTGGTGCGAAGCCGATCAACGCTGAGCGACAGCCAACATAGAAACAGGATCGCGACCCCGGAAAGACGAACAGGTGAATCGATCAGCGCGCTTCTGAAATCGGTGATCGCGAAGGGAATGATGAGAAGGAGCGACCAGGCAAGCCGGTCGATGATGCGGTTCTCCGCCACAGTAAGATCGGAACGATCCCGGCCAATCACCCAGACCCCGATCAGGATAATCGAACCGATCTGGAAGGCGAGAAGACCTTGCCAGAGGGCCGGATCATCAAACAGCGGTGCAAATGGCGCGAAAAGAGTGAAAAACGCCACACCTGCAACGATGCCGATTTTTAAGAGACGATGCGCATGGCGCCGCATCAGACCTTCGCAGAGGATGAGCATGGCAAGCGGTATGAGCGCTGCCGCGATCACGTTGATCACGACAAAAAGTGCGTAACCGGTCGTCCAGAACAACACGCGCGATGCGAGCATGGCGACGAGGATGGAAATCGCAAAACTATAGCGCTGTGCGATCCACGGCATCCGGCTGGAACGCTTGATGCTCATGCGAAGGATGAGCAGACCCGCAATCGCTGCAATAGAGACGAAACTGTCCGCAACCAGCGTCGCACCCATTGCTCAGCCCGCCATCATATTTTTCAAAAAACGCCGGACGAAAGGGCGTGCGATCGCCGTGATGATTGCATTTTGCGGCCGCTCAACACGTCCCTTATAGGGATTGAAGAACCACCCGCGATAATCGGCACCGTGGGGTCTCCCGAGAACTCCGTTGATTGCCTCATAGGCCATCAGCATACCTGTGGTCAGCACCATCGGAGCAAACGACATACGACTGCGCTTTCCGGCCGCCACCTCTCCGGCGAGATCAAGATCAATGTAATGGCGCGATGAAGAATGAAGGATCACATGCTCGGCTTCGCGCAGGAACGCTTCACTCCGTTTCTCGTCATCCAGCTGGTTCCACTCGGTTCCGAGCGTCGGATAGTTGAGCCGCTCTTCCGGGGACGGGTCAGCCGGGCTCGTCACGTAGATAGAAGGGAGCGGCGAAGCATAGGCATCGATCACCGCTTTCTTTAAACTCCGGGCAGTGCGGTAAAGAAGGAGCGACGCCCCGAGATCGTCAGTTCCGTTGACAACGATGGCGCTCTGATCGATCGCGGCACTGACATGATCAGGCCATTCGGAGCGAAAGACCGTAATCTCGATGTCGGGATTGATCGTGCGACAGATCTCGGCCGTTGCTTCTGCCTTATGCTTGCCAATCGTCTCGGCGAAAGCAAATGCCTGACGATTGAGATTCGAGATTTCGAATTCGTCGATATCGGCAAGGATCAAATGACCGATTCCGGCACGCGCGAGCGCAAAAACACTGGCGCCGCCCATACCCCCGGTCCCGCATACGAAAACACAGGAATTGCGAAGAGTTTGCTGTTCGATCTGCGTGACAAAACCCAGATTGCGTGTCGTGAATTCTTCATAGGTGAATGCGGTCATGAGGATCGTCCCCGCAGGTCGCCCCAGGATCGGGAGGCGTCAAACCAATAGACAACAGGAAGCGCAATGCGCTGCAAGAAAACGAAAGCGCCCGCAAAGAGCAAGGTCAGGAATGAACCGGGCGGGACAGATTTCTGCAAATACGTCCGTGCCGCATTGAGGTCGATTTCACCAAGCTGCAGCACGTCATCACCACGCTCATAATCAAGGGCGTCATCGCAAAACCGATTGTAGATCTCGTCCCTGTGTTTCTGGGCTTCATCAAAGCTTTTTTTCAAATCATCTGATCCACCGGTATAGGCATTGGTGATCACGAAACGATCCTCATCAAATCCGGCATCGGAACCAACACCGAAAACATGCCGGTGATCGCGCATGATTCGTCTGGCAAGAAGAAGATGCGTGAGACTGAGCCGATTGCGGTCCTCCGGCACCGGATAAACATTCGAAAATGTTTCTGACACCATTCCAACAACAGCGGGCACCTGAGTGACATTGGATATCCAGACGGGACGGAAACCGTTACGCACAAAGATCAGGATGCAGGTTAAACCATAAAGAACCCAGGAAAGCCCACGCGAGCGGACATTCGGATCGACCATAACCAATCCGAGGTGAAGCACGGTTTTCGGTTCCTGTCCGTACTCAACCTTCATGACAGCAAGAGCATTGAACGCGACCGGCTGACCGGTTTCGCGATCATGAACAAGTGTGATGACGGTGCGCTCCAGCGCCTCCTTATCTTCGGAAAAGACGCCATAGGTTAAAGCGCCCCGTGCGATCGTTTTCGACGCGACATCAATGAGATCTTGCCGAAGGGCCGCAAGATCCGCTTTATCCATCCAGAGGGCTGGCCGCTCAAGAATCCGCGTTTCAAACCCGTCAGAGGTATTGAAGCGGAGATCCATATGATCTTTGGATAAGGATTGTCTCAGCGCAGCAAACATTTGTCTGGTTTAAAAGAGTTTTGTTGCGGATCGGTAAAATCGACCTTGCCGGATTACCGGCAAACGCAGCCCGGTCCTAATCAACATATTGCAGACCAAACACAGGCGCCGATACTCTCTAGTGGACGGCAATAGAAGCAATGGAGGTCAGAGTGGAAAAAGTGACAGGCATTGGTGGCGTTTTCTTCAGATCGGAAAATCCTGAAGCGCTCGCCAAATGGTACGAAGAAGCGCTCGGTGTCGACATCCAAGGAACGATCTGGATGCAGTCGGCTGGTCCGACGGTCTTCATGCCTTTTGCCAAAGATACCGAATACTTTGATCGGCCGGAACAGCAATGGATGATCAATTTCCGCGTGGCAGACCTCGATGCCATGATCGCTCAGTTAGAGGCACGCGGCATCGACGTCATTACCAATCCGGAATGGGATTCAGTCGCCGGTAGATTTGCGCGGATCCATGACCCCGAGGGCAATCCAATTGAGTTATGGGAACCGGCGCAACAAGCTCCCTGACAGAAAAGAAAAAGAAGGCTGCGAGTACACAGCCTTCTCAGGTATTCAGAATATCAAACGGCCTTCCGTAAGGCCTCGTCGGCGCGGATGCGAATATCTTCAAATGCCTGATGCGACAGGAGATCCCCGTTTCTGAAAACAGGTTGGAGGAGATCTTCCTCGTCTGATACCTCATCAAGCCGTTTTGCCTTCAACGTCCCGTTGACTGCAACAACAGCCTGACGTCCCGCTTTCGATGCCTTTGCCGGGTCCGTCGCGGGCCGCTTCGCAACATCCTGCCAGGTTCCGTCCGCAATCTTCATCGCATTCGCCTTCATCGCAAATCGCAATGTGTCGCGATTGACGTGCTGGAGCAGTCCGCCACCCATGCCGAACGCAATATTGTCGATGGACCATCCTTCATCCACCAACTGCGTCACGAGTTTCTCAATCGTCTCGACGGTCATGCCGTCACCTTGAATGACGCGCACGGCATCATTGAGCACCCGATATCCTTTCGCGTTCTCACGCCCGCCATAGTGGTTCCAAAGCTTTTCAATAACCCTGATCGGTGTTGTAACCGGGTCTCCGGAATCGGGTCGAACCACCAGAGTTCCGCCTTTTGCCAGAACCCGTTCGCGAAGTTTTCCGCCCCACAATTGGTCGACTGCATGGTCGAGATCATAGCTGTCGGAAACCACCGCAACGAGGCTCCCTTCACCGCCAAACTCATCGATCATGTTGGTATAAGCATCCGCCTCGCGGGACGCCCCCCAACTGGTCATCGTTGAATGCTCTGCCGCGGGGATAGAAAAGCCTGGCATGTCAGCATCGTAAAAGTCGATTGCCGCGTTAAGCGCCTCCATTGTGTCAGTGCCTGCAAAATTGACCAGATGCGCCATGCCACCAAGTGCGGCACTTTCAGCCGATGAAACGCCCCGCGCACCGAAATCATGAAGCTTGAATTGTATCTGACCATCCGGATCTTCACTGGTTTGAACTAGCCCTTTGTAGATCACCTCTTTGCAACGAAGAGACAGCGTCGCGACTGTCGATGGATACCAGACCGCGCGAAGCAGTGCCGTCTCGATAAAAGTCGAGAGCCAGGGTAATCGCTCATCGGTGTTCTCCACCTGGACAAGCGGCACACCGTTTGGAACAAGCATTCCCTCAGGAAGGGCTTTTATCTCGAGTGGCAATAGACCGGAATGCTCGCTGAGAATGATCTGCCAGCCCTCGTCGTTGAACGGCACACCATGACGGCGGCAAAGCTCCCTCGCCTCATCTATATTTTCGAGGGTGATCGGTTGACTGAGCGATGCTTTCCAAAAGGCCTGCAGGCCGAAGAAGAGGACGCCGTTCGAAAAGTCGTTCTCCCGCGCCTCGATATACGCTGAAATGCGCGTCGCTTCTGGCGGATATTGCCGGAAATGGGATTGCTTATAGCTATCCGTTGCAAGAATCGGATTTGTCATTGTGAACTCCTCACGTGACGGTTGGTTTTTGACCGCAGGGCTCCCCTGCGATCGACTTCAAAGGTCAGCCATCACATGAATGATTGACCAATGATCTTCAAAAAACTGTTCGGGTCTCAAATCCCCGAGGCGGTACCAATGGGCAGTCTTAGCGTCGTCGCCTCCCTTCACAGAAAACAGCTTTCTTCGCTCAGGAAGGCGAAAGAGGTAAGCGTGTGTGATGATCCGTCCACGCAAAGACCGGTTCGGCTGATCGAAAACCCGGGTTCTCGTATCGTCGATAAAGGAGGCCAGCATAGCTGGAGGGATCTCGCCCTTATGGTCGCTGATCGCCGTCTCTTCTTTGAGTTCTCGGACCGCCGCATCCCTTATTGTTTCACCAGGATCGAGAAACCCTCCCGGAAGGGCCAACAGCCCCTTGCCGGGCAAATTTCCCCGCTCAACGAGGAGAATATGGCCAGACTGAATGACAACGGCATCTGCCGTTACAAACGGGCCGCGGCCCCATTCCTGCGGATAGGCACGAAGATATTCGGCTTCCTCAAGCAGCCCCCGGAACGCATTCGTCATTTTGAAGGCATCAAGCCATTCGCAGACACCTTCTGACAGAACCGAATTCGAAATGACCGGGATGCGCTGAAAGTATGTCTCACGGATATCGGTCGAAGAGAACGTCCCGTGCTGGCTGCCGATCTGGATATTGTCCCACTCCGGAAAGAGCTTCAGATAATAGCTGGACTTGTCCTTGCCATAGCCGGTCAACGCGGTTCTGACATCTTTCAGGCCATGAAGGACAACACCGGAATTGTTGTGCAGATCGAGGATGGTCGCATTAACGCATCTTTGAACCTCAGCACACCAGGCCGTATCGGAATAGGGATGATCGGCAATCGGACGAAGAATAATACGGCCGGTTGCGATCTCATGCTTGAAGACTTTGTTGAAGATCTCGACCCGCTCTTCAAAAGTGAACGGATTGCGGGGATCAGGCGCACAATGGGCTGATCCAACGAGAATAATCAGCTTCTCCACTTGCTCAAGCGCAGAGCGGATTACGGCTTCATGCCCGATATGAAGGGGTTGGAAACGGCCAACGAAAACGCCGTAGTGATAGTCTGACATTCGATACTCCATCGAAATTCTGTGGTGCACCGAACTCCTCGGTGCAAGCTTAAGGTAAGCGTTCAGGCAGGCCTTGCACAAGGCGTTTTCACCGATACCAGCGAAACTTGGTTAAGGCATTGTATCTCTTTCGAACACAAGCATACGCTAAGGCAATCACCCGCTGCTGCGCGTTAATTGAGGACATTCATAAGCGCCTGAATTTTCGGAGACCGGACGCCGCGTCGCCAGATCAGGTAAGTTCTGAGCTTATTCTGGCCCTCGGGTAACGGATGCGCACTGACCTTGTCGCGTTCCGGGAAGGCGGCAAGCACGCTCTCCGGCATAAGGGCGATACCCATTCCAGCAACAACCGATCCGAACATCGCATGGTAGGAACCAAGTTCGATTGTTTTAGAAGGGATATCGTCGCGCGCCTGATACCAGGCTTCCAACTGACGGCGGTGCGGACAACCGTTTTCGAAAACGATAATCGTATCCGGGCTCGGTGATTGATCGTCAATTCGCGGGTAATCGCGTGGAGCGATCAGGACAAGACTTTCTTCAAAAGCAAGTGCACTGTCGAAGCGTGCTTCAGCGATAGGTTCCGCGATCAAGGCCGCTTCCAATTCACCCGCCATGACAGCCGTTGAGAGTTGCCGGGGGTTCCCGGTCCGAAGTTTTAAATCCACTTCGGGATAACGTTGGTAAAACCGCGTGAGCGGACTTGGGAGTCGAACGGCAGCCGTACTTTCCATAGCGCCGAGACTGAATTCGCCACGCGGTACATCGTCACGTAACGCTGCTTTCGCTTCCGCGGCAAGTGCCAACAGACGCTCGGCATAACCCAACAGGACGCGCCCATCCGGCGAAATCAGCATTTTCTTACCTTCACGCAAAAACAGGTCTACACCGAGTTCCTGCTCAAGCTGTTTAATGCGCGCGGTAATGCTCGATTGCACCCTTCCGAGCTTTTCGGACGCACGGGTAATCCCGCCTTCCGATACAACAGCGCGAAACACTTCAAGGTCACGTAAATCCATATTCGAAAAATCCGAACATTTTGATCTCTATTATTCATTTTACGAGAAAAACCCCGTGCCGTAAACCATCGCATCAGGGCCGCGACCTGCGGCCTGCCAAACGCGAAAGGAGAATGGATATGTTCGGACAACGATTAAAACGGATGTATTTCGGTGGCCGGAATTCAACCGTGTCACGGCAGCGCTCGGGAAGAAAGCGGGCAATGCAACGGGCGCTGCTCGGGCTAGACGATCACTTATTGCGGGATATCGGCATCACCCGATCAGAAATCACTTCTGAGAGGGCCAGCCAATTTCTTGATAATGACGAATAAGGAGCAGGGGCAGTGATTGACCTTCCCACAGACACAATCGCAACCCTGCGAGAGAGTTGGCTTATGATCGAACCACACGGTATAGACGTGGCTTCGATCTTTTATCAGCGCCTGTTCGATACCGACCCGTCGTTGAAGGCTCTCTTCGCGAGTACGGACATGGCAATGCAGAACGAAAAGCTGATTGGTGCCATTGCCGCCGTAATGGACGCTTTAGATGATCTCTCTGCTGTCGTCCCGGTACTTGAAAAACTAGGGCGCCATCACGCTGAATTTGGAGTGACACGGGTTCACTACGACCTGGTCGGATCAGCACTGATTTGGACTTTCGCCGGGGTCCTAAAGCACGCGTTCACGTCAAAAGTTAGAAGCGCTTGGACCCTTGCATATGGTCTCGTCGCGGGAGTCATGGCGAATGCCGGAGAACCGGTAGAAAGGTCGGTTGCCTGAATTGGAACCTATGAATGCGAACACCAACGGTACCGGAAGGGGAAGTTAGTCCTTCCGGCTGCCACCTGAAAACTGATCATAAACGCTCGGATCGAACGTCAATCCACCTTTCCCGGGTCCATTGTCTGGATCAAGCACCGCTTCGGATTCGGCTTCAAGACCTGCATGAAAGTTCAGTTCAATCAGGATGCCGTTCGGGTCGTAGACGAAGATCTGCCAAAGCGCCATGTCCGGTACTGCGCGCTCCCTGAACGCTAGTCCAAAATGCGACAAACGTTCCTTCATGGTTTGAAAGCCCGCAGCCCCAAGAGCGATGTGATCCACTGCGCCGGTTCCGTTCAGACCATTCGGATCTTCATCGATACTGATGAAGTGGAAGATCGCTTCCTGACTCGAGGTCCTGGGGCGCATCCAGAAACCCGGAAACTTGAAGGGCGGCCGAGGAGCATCCTCAAATCCGAGAACGTCACGATAAAACCCCGCAGTTTCCACAGGCCGCGCGGTCTTCACTGCAATATGTGCGAGACCGGAGATACTGATCGTCATGGAAAATCCTCCTCATGCCGCAAGGCGACGCCGCATAATTGAGCTTTCAAGTAATTCCTCCGTCAGGAATTCAACAAAGATATCCGCTGCACGATTGCGCCGTTTTGGAGAAAAGGCATGAAGTTCCATCGAAGGCAAAGCATCGAACCCTGCGGGCGGATCAAGCCGTTCGAGATCGTCAGGAACCGCGCTTACCGGAAGAACGGAAACGCCAAGTCCAGCTCGGAGTCCCTCATGAACACCCGAAATACTCTCAGATTGCAGACTGACGGTCCAAGGTCGGTTCTGACGCTCAAGAGCATCGATAGCCGCCCGGCGAAAACGGCACGGCAGCGGGAGTGTCACCAAAGAGATAGTGCCTCCATCTGAGAGACCGTCACCGCTTCCCGTCCAAACAAGATCCTCTTCAAACAACGGTTGGCCGTCTGTCAGGGTTTCGCCCTCACCGGCGATCAGAAGATCAAGATCGCCACGGTCAAACGCAGGCGTCAGTGTCTGGCCGAGGCCGGTCAGGATCTGCATGCGCATTTTTGGAAAGGCCGTCCGGAACCGTTTCAGGATTCGGCCAAGACTGATCGGCGCCAGATAATCGGCAACCCCGATCCGAAGAAGACCTGTCAGGTCAGGATTTTTCAAGCGCCCGACCAACTCGTCATTAAGATCAAGAATACGCCGCGCATAGCCCAGCAGGAGCTCCCCCTCGCCCGTCAGTTCAAGCCGTCGGCTGGTGCGGACAAGCAATCTGGTATCCAACTCCTCCTCAAGGCGGCGCATGCGCACACTGACACCGGACTGCGTCAGACCCAGCCGCTCAGCTGCCGACGTAAAGCCACCACTGTCTATGACGGCCACAAAACACCGTAAAAGCGTCGCATCAACATTGGTCACTTCATTCATGATATTTTATCATCGTAATAAGAACTTCAATTCTATTTCGTAATTCATAGCTTCATTCTCATCGGATGTCATCATCAAAGATTGGAGTGGAACGATGAAAGATCCTCAAATTTGGAATCCACGAACCCGTCGCCATCAGACGATGGATGATTTGATCAATCAGGGTCATATCGAACGCGCAAGAGCGGCCCATAGCGCCATAAAGGCACTTCGGGCGATGTTCGGTACCAACTCATCGGCCACTGGAATTTGAAAGAAAGGACACGCAGATGAAAGCGGTCGGATTTCGGCAGAGCTTGCCCGCATCGGATGAAAACGCACTGGACGACATTATCCTGGAAATGCCAACGCCTGGCCCGCGTGACTTGCTCGTGCGCGTCAAAGCCGTTTCGGTAAACCCGGTTGATGTTAAGGTCCGGGCTCTGATGCCCCCGGAAACCGGGCACAAAGTGCTTGGTTACGATGCCGCCGGAACTGTCGTTGCAGTCGAAAGCGACGTCTCTTTGTTCAAACCCGGAGACGATGTTTTTTACTCAGGCGACATTACACGGCCAGGCACCAATGCGGTTCATCACCTTGTCGATGAACGTATTGTCGGTCGCAAACCCTCCTCACTGACTTTTGCCGATGCGGCGGCCATACCGCTGACGGCGATCACAGCTTGGGAAATGGTGTTCGATTGCTTCGACCTGGAAGAAGGAGGCGGCAGCGGCGATGCGCTCCTCATCATTGGCGGCGCTGGCGGTGTCGGTTCGATCCTCATACAGATTGCCAAAAAGCTGACCAACCTGACAGTGATCGCAACAGCTTCGCGCCCCGAGACTTCTGACTGGTGCAAAGCGATGGGTGCTGATCACATCATCAATCATCGCAATCCGCTTGATGAGGAGATCAAAGCGCTCGGTATAACGCCTCGCTACGTCGCGGCTTTGACCGGAAGTAACGGCCATTTCGATGCAATTATCGAATTGATCAAACCACGTGGCGAAATCGGCCTCATCGACGACCCGGGACCGATCGACATTTCAAAAATCAAACCAAAAGCACTGTCGTTTCACTGGGAATTCATGTTTACCCGGTCGATGTTTGAGACCGACGACATGATCACTCAGCACAAACTGCTCAATCGGATCGCAGACCTGGTGGACCAGGGAACGATCGTTACAACCGCCCAGCGCAACCTCGGCGAACTGTCGGCAAAAACGCTGTTGGAGGCGCATAAACTCCAGGAAAGCGGCCGTGCGATCGGTAAAACCATTCTCGAAGGTTATTCTGACTGAGCGGCAAAATCTTGTAATAGGCGCGCGCGGATGTTTCGCGCGTGCTCACCAATTTGGGGTGAACGAAACGGTCACGACGACGGGCCCAGTCCCGCCGCGAGCCTATGATTTTATTATTGTTCGATTTTTAGCAAAGACGGTTCCAAAATCTTAACTAAGAAGCTGATTGAGCTGGATTTTATTCAAGTATTAACGGCCATTCGATTATATAAGCCCCGCGATCATGAGAATGGTCGTTCGGCTTTGGGAAAGCGTCTGGAAAACCATAGCACTAGCTTCCGGTCATTCCGTGCTCTCCGGCAAACGGTGGGTTCTTGAGAGCATTTCGTTGCCGGAACTGAGGTCGATGCGGGTCTTGTTGAGCCGTGAAAACGAACTCGGGGGCGCGCCAGACCATGGTTTATGCTGGGGCGAGTGTAGTTTTGGTGATTACAGCCATCGTTCGGATGTCGTGAGAGTAAAGTAAGTCGCGCTATGCCAACCATCGCCATCATATCTGAGAACCTCACCGCGCTCATTCCGGCCACCAAGAAGCTGCAGGCAAAATGGCGGACGGAATTGTTCACATGGGACGGGTTCAACGGCAATCTCGACCTGCAGGACACGGTCATTATTTTCGATGTCAATCTTCACGTTCGAAAGAATGTCGAGAAGCTTCGGGCGATCCTGTCACGTAAGAAAAAGAACGTCTTCACGATTTTCTATGTCTCCGATCCGCACAACCGCTCGGAAGTGATCCATGCCAACTCACTCGGCGCGATGGTCATTCTGGAGCGTCCGGTGCGCGCGGATGTCCTGATCAAGAAAGTCTATCTGTTCGATCTGATAAAATCGAGCGGACCTGCCCTCCTTCAGAGCAAGTCAGCCGACGCGTTCAATTCCATGTCCGATCTCATGGAAACGATGAAAACGCAGATCAAGGAAAACCAGCGAATCGACGCCAAACCGGTCTACCGGTGCGGTGAGAAGGTAATCGAGTCCGTAAAGAGCGACGAAATCGACGCGCTCTTGGCCGCTGTCAGAACCCACCATTCCAACACTTATCGGCATTCAATGACGGTGACGGTTCTCGCGACCAGCTTTGCGGCGCTTTACAAAATGAATGCTGAAGATTCCATGCGGCTGACTGTTGGTGGCCTCTTGCACGATATCGGCAAATCCATGATTTCGCCGACGATCTTGAACAAGACCACGAAGCTCAACGAGATCGAGACGATCATCATGCGTCAGCACACGGTGAACGGTTCGAACGTTCTTGATACAAGCCGTAACTTCGACCGGGAAATTGTAAACATCGCGCGGCACCACCACGAATTCCTTGATGGAACCGGCTATCCAGACGGCCTGAAAGGAAGCGAGATCAGTGATATCATCCGCATCATGACGATCTGTGACCTGTTTGCGGCGATGACGGAACCGAAGGGCCAGAAGGGAACAGTCAAACCCAAAAAGGCTTATCAGTCTCTCCTCGACATGAGGGGTAAGCTTGACATGGATCTGGTCGCAGCCTTCCGACCAATCGCGCTTGCAAAGGAAGACGATCCGCTCAGCCGAAAACTCAGGTCGATAGCTGCCGCCTGACGGACCGCTTGCATGAGTCTGAGCACAGCACGACAGCGCAAACAATCCGGATAGATTGACACAACGCCCCTCTTTCATGCTATGGAACCGCCCATGAGCAGCCGCCTCAGCCGGGGCGGCTTTTCTTATTGGCTGTCGCTTGCGCGAGGCAGTGGTGCCCATCTATTTGCCGGGCTCCACCTACATGGCGCCACGCCGGTAAGGCTCGTCAACTTGCACATGAAAGAAGGTCGGCGCGATGGTCTCGACAGCCCTTTACAACGCCTACAACCGGATTCCCCTCACCTTCACAGGCGGTGAGGGTGCATGGCTGACAGCGGATACGGGCGAGCGATATCTTGATTTTGGCTCCGGTATCGCAGTCAACGCGCTCGGCTACGCTCATCCGCACCTCGTCGCGGCACTGAAAAAGCAGGCGGAAGGAATCTGGCACCTGTCGAATCTTTACGACATTGCCGAACAAAACCGCCTCGCCGATCGCCTGACGGAGGCAACTTTCGCCGACAGAGTATTTTTCGTGAATTCCGGTGCTGAAGCGATGGAAACGGCGATCAAAACGGCTCGCCGTTATCATTGGCGCAAGGGCGATACGGAAAGAAACCGTATCATAACATTCGAAGGTGCCTTTCACGGACGGACGCTCGCGACGATTGCCGCAGGCGGCAAGGATAAGTATCTCGAAGGCTTCGGCCCGCATATGCCAGGTTTCGACCAGGTTCCCTTCGGCGATCACGACGCCTTAAAGGCCGCGATCACGGAGCACACGGCAGCGATCCTGATCGAACCGATCCAGGGTGAAGGCGGGATCCGGACCGTTCCGCCGCAATGCCTGCGCGGGCTTCGCGAATTATGCGATGAACACGGCATGCTCCTGATCCTCGACGAAGTGCAGTGCGGGGTCGGACGGACAGGATATCTATTCGCCCACGAAATAGCGGGCATCACACCCGACCTCATGGCCATTGCCAAAGGTATTGGCGGCGGCTTTCCGGTTGGCGCGTGCCTTGCGACGGAAGATGCCTCAACCGGTATCACACCCGGCATTCATGGCACCACATATGGCGGCAACCCCCTTGCGATGGCCGTCGGGGCAGCTGTCCTCGATATTGTTCTTGGCGAAGGCTTCCTTGATGACGTGAAGCAAAAAAGCCTTGTCTTGAAACAGGCTCTCGCTGGCCTCGTCGACACCAATTCAGATGTTCTCGAAGAAGTGCGCGGTGAAGGGCTTCTCTTGGGGCTTAAGACGCGGGTCCCGAATCTGGATGTGATCAAAGCGGCCCGTGACAATCATCTCTTAACGGTTGCGGCCGGTACGGATGTTATTCGCGTTCTTCCGCCGCTGATTGCAACGGGAGAAGAGTTCGATTTCGCGCTCGCAGCCCTGGAAAAGGCCTTTTCAGCCGTTCGCGAGGCAGCCGCTTAGCCAATCATCAGCCAAGAGCTTGAGGCGACCTCTGCGGGTCTTGAGCCGATTCACCCATTATCAATGCCATTTACACTTGCAGGCGACATGCCATGACCTCACCTCGCCATTTTCTCGATTTGAAAGATTTCGATGAAGCGACCTTGAGCAGCATCGTCGAAGACAGCCGTTCCATGAAGGCGAACCGTCGCGCGAACCGCCCGCTTGATGGAAAGGTGCTTGCGATGATCTTCGACAAGCCATCCACACGCACGCGTGTCTCCTTTGATGTCGGGATGCGGGAACTTGGCGGCGAAACGCTGTTTCTGTCCGGCCACGAGCTACAGCTCGGTCGCGGGGAGACAATTGCCGACACGGCGCGCGTTCTGTCGCGCTACGTAGACGCCATTATGATCCGCACCACCGCACATGACAGACTCATGGAACTTGCAGACCATGCAACCGTTCCCGTCATAAACGGTCTCACAGATGAAAGCCATCCTTGCCAGATCATGGCGGATATCATGACGTTCGAGGAACACAAGGGACCGGTCAAAAACCGCAGGATTGCCTGGTCCGGTGACGGCAACAACGTCTTGACGTCCTTCATTCACGCGGCAGCACGCTTCGATTTTGAACTGGCGATCGCGACACCTCCTGAGTTGCGCCCGGACCCTTCTGTGCTCGATTGGGCCAAAGGTGAAAAAGCACGGCTTGTTCTGACGAACGATCCCGAAGAAGCCGTTGCAGGAGCCGATTGTGTTGTCACAGATACGTTTGTGTCCATGGGCGATGACGAAGCGCAACGGCGATACAATTTGTTGATGCCCTATCAGGTCAATGACAGGCTCATGGCTGCAGCCAATGAGAGCGCGATCTTCATGCATTGCCTGCCTGCCCATCGCGGCGAAGAGGTCACTGCTTCGGTCATGGACGGACCGCAATCAGTCGTCTTCGATGAAGCCGAGAACCGGCTTCATGTGCAAAAGGGCATTCTTACGTGGTGTCTGAGCGCCGGTTAAATTACCTTTTCCCTTAAGGGAGCCTAGCAATGCCTGCCGAAGATCCGGTGAAACGGGTATGGGAACGCGCGGTGGACATCGACAGCATCGAGCCCGCGGGTGAAGATGCCGTTGTACCCTTCGCAATCGAAGCACTCGACACGCGCGGGCGCGCCATTCAGATGGGGCCGGCCCTTAACCGTATTCTTTCGCGCCACGATTACCCGCCGCCCGTCGCCCGGCTACTTGGTGAGATGATCGTGTTGACCGTGCTTCTTGGCACATCGTTGAAATTCGAAGGTCAATTCATCGTCCAGACTCAGACCGATGGTCCCGTCAGTTTGCTGGTTGTGGATTTCCGCACACCCGCCGCGATCCGGGCCTACGCGCGGTTTGAGAAAGAAGCGCTTGATGCTGCCATAGAGGCTGGCGAGACACTACCCGAACAACTCCTTGGCAACGGCATTTTGGCAATGACAATTGACCAAGGTGTCTACATGAACCGCTATCAGGGAATGGTGCCCCTTGAGGGCAAGACCCTGGAAGAGGTCGCACACGCCTATTTTCTACAATCAGAACAGATCCCGACTAGGATCCGGCTTGGCGTTGCGGAACTCGTAAGCCCAAACGGAAATGGTGGCTCAGCATCAAGTTGGCGGGCGGGCGGCGTCATCGTTCAGTTTCTCCCCGAATCGGAGGATCGAATCCGGCACCGCGACTTGCACGGCGGCGATGGTGCGGAAGACATCGAACATGACGAAGACAACGCCTGGATCGAAGCACAGGCACTTCTTGCAACCGTCGAAGATCACGAATTGACCGATCCCGACATTCGTGTCGAACGCCTGCTGTTTCGGCTCTTCCACGAACAGGGAATCCGGCTGTTCGATCCTCAACCGGTTGAAGACAAATGTTCGTGCTCGGGCGAGAAAATCTGGTCAGTTCTCAATTCAATGACTGACGATCAGCTCGAAGAGGTCGTCAAAGACGGCCGCATCGAAGTGAAATGCGAATTCTGCGGTAAAGATTACTCAATATCGCCTGACGATCTCAAAAGGCGATAAGACCGGTCTCGTCGGAACGCCATATCGACGTGCCGCGCAACAACCGGTCAGTGCCTCTTTTCGAAAGTCTATCGTCTGCGAAGCGGCTCTTATTCTTGCACCGCCTCGTTTTTGCCGTTTCTCAGGCAAGGTCCTTGCGGATCTGAGGCCAGTTGCGGTTGCCGTTGCGAACATGGCCCGGAATATCAACCCGCCAGCGTGTCCGCACATTCAGGCTGAAATTGAGGTAAAGGCGGCCATCGACGATGTCCCAGGCTTCCGGCACGGTTGAAGCAACGTAGCCATTCGACACGGCCCATGCGCAATATCCACCAAACGCAGGAGCATACTTTGCCGGCGCCGCTTCGAAAGTGGCGAGATTTTCGGCCGATGCGAATGACCATTTTGCGCCATTCCACTCGGTCGAAAAACTGTTATTGCCCTTAACTGGCTTACCATCGGTGAAATAGGCGACCGGATCATATCCACGTATCGCACCCCGACGGTTGGCAAAAACAACACCGCGTTGTTTGGCTGTTGCAGAAAACGAAAAAAACGGAATGACGGCTGCTGCCGTACCTGCGAAGACAATGCTGCGTCTTGTGTGGTCCATCTTAGGCTCCTCTTACTCGCCCGGATTAGCTCGCGCCCAGACCTTGAAATGTGATCACTGCAAGCTAACGAATCTGTGTAGGCATAATACCTGACCGAGCGCCCGGCCTCGAAACACATCCGCTAACATTCACGTTAGAACCGGTTGATCCAAAAGACAGGCTCGCGTGAAAAACCGGCACATTTGATGGCTTGACA
>JBCDCU010000002.1:0-63317 GCA_039181265.1 Pseudomonadota bacterium
AGGAAGATGTTGCCGCCGCCATTCGCGATGCGATCGACATCCGCAATGACGAAGCGCGCGGTCGTGACATCAATGCCGAAATCGATAGCCGTCTTGACGATCGCCGGATCGAGTTTCGAGAACAGCGCCAGAGCAATATCAATTCCTTGCGCGAAACGGTCGACAGGCTCGAAAATGAATCGATCCCGAGATCCCAAAGAGAGATACGTGATGCGACACGCAATCTGGAAAGGGAAAGGGAACGGCTGGCGGAGATCGACCGGCAAATCGAGCAGAATGAAGCTGCCAAAGATGCTGCGTCCGCAGACGAACTCCAGCCTTTCTTCGATAGGGAACTCGCACTGGACGCGGATAGGCGGCGCCAGGACAACGCTGTCAGTGATGCCGGCTTCCGGCTGAGGGATGCCGAGCAGGACCTCGCTGATCAGCAGGAAGCCGTTGAAAGGATATCGAACCAGATCCGGGAAGACCGGGACGCGATTTCCGATGAAAATTTCGATAAAACCTTCAACAATGCCTTGTCGAATGCCCGTGAGATCTCACGGGGAGAAGCGCTCGCCGAGCGGGTGCAGGACAATCTGGCCGCTTTGTTCTTCCGACAATTGGGGGGCGAAGACCTCTCAGCGCGCGCCAGACAGCTTCTGGATCAGCGTTTCGACCTCCTGGATCGGATAGACGAGAAAGAGGCAAAGCTTTCGCAGTGTCTCGCCGAGAACGGCCAGGCGTCATTGGAGAGGGATCGTTTCCAACCTGAACACCGGACTATTCGCACGGCTTTTGTGAACCCGGCACGGTCAAGAAACGCTGCGTTCTCAGTGCTGGACCGCAAACAGAAAACGGCTGTCGAAAGGCGTCAGACGGGCTTTGACGCGCGTTTCAATGCTGCTGCCCGGGACCACGACGACGCGCAATCCATAGAAGCGCTTGCCTTCGGACCACGCAGAATAACAAGCCACAACGGCGTGACGGCAATCTCGGAACGCGCCGTCAACGCCCGCTTTGATCTGCGCGAATGGCGGAGGGATCAAGAGCGTCGCTATGGTCAGGGCGCAAGCCTTGGCGAGCGCGTCAATCCCGGCGCGGAAGACGGGCGTCCGATCATCGATCTGCCCGGTTTCTTCGGCGATGCGCGGTTCAACTTTTTCGGATCATCCAACATCACCTTTGGCGAAAATGATGGCGTCGGTCAGGACAGTTTCAGCTACGCCGTTTCGGGAGGCTTCAGCTATCTTGTGCTGCCAAGGCTCAATATCGGACTAGCCGGGCGGTATCAGGAAGCAGATGTCGATAGCGCGATTGCCGAGATTGACGCAGACACTTGGGGCATTGCCGCATTCGCACAAGGTGAGCTTCCTGTCGGCGCGAAGGCGGTCTATCTCGAAGGGATTGTTGCCTATAGCCGGTCTGACCTCGATAGCCTCTTCAACAATCTCGGCGTCATTACGACCGCAGACAGCATCACCGAAGCGTTTTCAAGTCAGGTGCGCGCATCGACGAGCTTCGAGATCGAAAAAATCTCGGTTTCACCGTTCCTGTCGCTCTCCTACATTTATACCGATCAGGCGAGTTTCTTCCTCTCCGACGGTCAGTTCGCTCCAGGCGCGGTCAATGATCAGGTAACGTTCAGTTCCGGTGCCTCGCTATCAAGTTCCTTCTTTTTGACGGATACAGAGATTGAGCTCAGCCCGAGCCTCGGTCTTGGTGCCTTCGGGACGGTGACGGATGGCGGCACGGTCGGTTTGTCGGCGAATGGTAGCCTGGGTTTCCGGTCAAAGCGGGGTATCGGCGGCGGCCTTGGGCTTGGCTTTTCCGGCCTGACGGGCGGCACCCGAAACCTCTCCTTAAGCGGTAATATTTCAATTCCGCTTAACTGAGGAAGAGGGGCGTTTCCCGGAAGATGGGTCATGGAAGAAACCGGGGTGGCGGGTGAGGCTAGTCCGGTTTCATGCGTGCAAGGTGCACTGAAGTAAGTTTGAGCCGCGCCGTGTAATAAACACCCTCCTGTTGTCCGATCCCGGTTTGCGTGGCACGGTGGCAGCCGACCATTCCCCTGATCGAGGAGGATAAGGGGCTCCCCATGCTGCATTTCCGTCTTATCGCCGTCATCCTGATTGTTGTTGCCGGATCATCACCGGCCTTTTCCAAGATCATTCCGGAAGCTGCCATCAAGTCCGTGGTTTCCGTTCTGCCGGTCTGGCCAAACCGGCCGCAAGGCAACGGTTCAGGCCGAAGGCCGAATGCGCCGGAGGGAAGCGGCGTTGTCATTGATGCGAGCGGTGTCATCGCGACGGCCTGGCATGTGATTGCCCCGGCGCGGCGCATTGATGTGCGCCTTTATGACGGGCGTGTCCTTCCAGCAGAGCTCATCGGCCATGATGAGCGCAGCGACATCGCGCTTTTGAAAATCGACGGCCCTCTGATCCCGTTCGACTATGCGGAGCCACCGGAACTCTCGTCGGACGTCTGCGCGGTCGGAAATGCTTTCGGGCTTGATCTCACGGTGACGTGCGGCGTTGTCTCCGCGATCAATGTTGCCAATGCCGGGTTCAATCCGGTGGAAGACTTCATCCAGACGGATGCGGCGGCAAATCCCGGAACCTCCGGCGGGGCCCTCATTGATGGAGAGGGCAAACTTGTCGGCATGGTCTCTGCGATCTTCGCGTCAGGCGCGGACACGAATATCGGGATTAATTTTGCCGTATCGGCCCGTCTTCTGGATCGCGTCGCGCGCGATCTCCAGGCAACCGGCAGCGTCGATTATGTCGATGCGGGATGGCAGCTCGCGCGTTTGCGTGGACAAATGGCGGCCCGGATTGCCGGTGCGCTTGTTCAGGATGTTGCGGCAGGAGGTGTTGCAGAAGAGAGCGGCATTCTCGCCGGTGATGTGATCTCCAGGGTGAATGGCCGCTTGATCAGGCGACCGCAAGATGTCCGCTCCGAGCTTGCCGTCATCCGGCAAGGCGAAACGGCAGATGTCCAGATTTTTCGTGGCGGGCGGAGAATTTCCGCAAGCTTGACCTTCGGCACGGCAGAGGAAAGCCCCGACAGCGATGTGCCCGCTCCTGCAGACGAAGGGGAGACGCAAGCCGAACGCTCAACAGATCCCGATTGTCCGTATCCGGAAGCCGTTTGCGCGACCAGACAGGCGGTCTTCCCGGTGGAAAGCTTTGATCCGATTGCAAGTGCCGTTCGGATCGCACCGGATCTTCTGATCACCAACCGCCATGTCGTCGGTGACCGCAAGAGCGCGAACGTCATCACGCCGTCCGGGCCAATCGAGGCGGATGTGATCGCATCCTCCTATCGCGGGGATTTGGCCCTCTTGCGGGTCTTGGGCCTGCCTGAGGATGGCGTTGTTCTGAGGCCTGACACCGAACAGGATTATGATTACACAACGGGCACCTTTTACGCCGTCGGTGCCGATGTGGCGCGCCGCGAAATTCGGGTGTTTGAGCCGGGCGAAACCATCATTCCGCCTTCAGATGACGTGCCGTTTGCAAGGCACCATGTCACATCGCGTATGCAGCCCGGCGTGAGCGGCGGGGCGCTTGTCAATGAGAGAGGCGAACTCGTGGGGATAGCCGTCGGTGGCGGGGAGGGGCGCTACGAGGCGCTGCCGCTTCCCCAGGTGAAGCGCCTTCTGGACGGTCAGGACGACACGCGGGCTGCGGCCATTCAGGCGGACCTTGGGCGGTCCTATGTCCTGTGTGCAGCGGCCCTTGATGCCGCCCGCGAAACACCGAGAGGGCGCCCGCATGATCCCGGTCTGGTCGACGCCATGCGGGATACCTGCCTTGCCGCTGAAAACCCCGGACAGATGATTGATGCTGGCCGGATGCTCGGAATTGGTCGCGCCACCGATGAAGCGATCCGGCTTCATGAAGCTGTTGTGGCGCGCACGCCGAACTCGATCAACGCCCGCCTGTCACTCCTTGTTTCGCTGCAATTGGGCGGTCGGTTCCCGGAAATGCTACCCCATGCAAGCTGGATCATGGATATTCTCGATGACGACCCGCAGGCCCTGAGGTTTGCCATTCAATCCGGCGTCTGGGGCGGTGATCCGGACCTCGCAGAACGGGCTTACAGTAAGTTGCTGGAAGCGGATCCACGGCAGGCGCAGGCCGCCCGCCGCTTCATCGATAATGCCCCGCCAGCGCCGCCGCGCCGGTGAGGATCTCGCGCTTAACAGGGACGGTTTGCCGCTAGTCGCGGTCCGGATCGAGGATCCAGCCGACTGCAACCAAGCCCGGTTTCCGAGGGTCGGCCGCGCGTTTAAAAATCGCTGACTTCAGATCTGCCGTCGAAAGATCCGGGTTCTTTTCCAATAGTCGGGCAGCGAGGGCAGCGATCCTGGGAACCGCATAGCTGGTGCCCGATGCCCGTCCTTCCGATCCGCGAAAATCGACAACTGGCTGGTTTTCGGCTGGCACCATGAGGTCAACGCTGCTCGCGCCCCAGTTGGAGCCGTCGGCAAGGTGACCGAAGGCATCGGATGAGGTCACCACAATCATATTCTCAAGCGGCAAGGCGGCGGGCCACAGGAGATCCGCATCGATGTTACGGCCATCATTGCCTGCCGAGACAATCGCAAGCATGTGCGGGCGCTCCTGCATGGCCGCTTTAAACGCAATCCAGTCGGTTTCCCTACGACTTCCAAGCGGCATGGATAAAATCCTTGCGCCTGATTGATCGGCCCGCGCGACGAGATCCGCCATGCGGGTCATATCCGGTCTTGGATAGCGAAAGGGAATGAGGGCAGCGTTCGGGGCTTCGCGGGCGACAATGGAAGCGACCGGCGTTCCATGGCGCACCGGCTGAAAGACGTTGCGCGCCGTATCCCCGTCATAGGGAAGATCATCAAGATCCCAGAAATCATAACCGAGCGGGATGCCTGAGGAATCGCGGGCGAGGCGGTTTCTGAAAAAGGGGAGATCATAGGCAAGGCCGCTATCGACGAGTGCCACGCGCGCGCCGCCGGGATCGCGTCCTGCGGGCCAGGAGGCCTGATAGGTCTCGGTCCACATGACCTCATCAAGGTCGGCAGACAATTGCTCCAGCCTCATGTTTTCATCGTCTTCGCGCACAATGCGGCGCGCCGATCTCACGGTGCAGGCTCCGTCGGTTTGGGCCTGCATGACGGGCAGTAACTCGTTTCCATTTTCCGGCGCGCGAAAAAGGTCTGCGCTGAACCTGCGGAGCGCGCCATTCACCCGCGTATAGACGAGCCGCAGTTCATGACCGTCCGGTAGTGCGAAGATGAATTCCGATCTCTCGACGGGACGCCCCGCAGGCGATTGCTCGGAGTTGAGATACCAGGCACCCGGCAAGTGCGTCTGGAGGGAAAGGCCGTCGGTGTCCTCTGCCGCACAGGCGTTTTCGATTGCCATGCGCACCCAGTCTTCGGGGTTGGCTGACTGGCTTTCGGCAAAGGATGCGAAGGGAACATAAGCGCTCGCAAGGAAAACGATCGCAGCGAGTGATCGCCATCGGGGAAACGTCGAGCGTGGTTTGCGCATGAAAGACAATGCCTTTCTTTAAATCGAACAGGGGCGACTTCACCCCAAAGCACGGTGTCAGTCAAAGGCCGAGCTGTGGGTCGGGCATAATGCCATGGTCGGATTTCCTCTGGATTAGGAAACTATGCCGTGGTGGCGCGTGCCCGTAAGAAAAGCTGCCACTGGGGGAGGGCAAGCACAAAGCCTGGTCCCGGCGTTTATTGGTTTGTCGGGACGAGCCGCGCGACCATTTCATGCGGGCTCCATGCCAGTGGTCGTTGCGGGCCATAACCGTATTATTGGCTACTAGAATAAGGTTCATGCAGCACTAGCTCCAAGGTCGTTCTGAATCGATTTTGTAGAGTGTTTTTCCATGAATAATGATCTGGTTGAAAAATCCCGTGCCCATGAATCTGCTGGAATGTTGCTTGGTGAAACGCCGAAAATTATCCTTGGCGTAAGCGAGAAAATCGCAGAAACGCTGGCAAATGTAGGCGTCAGAACAGTGCTGGACCTCGCGGAAAGTGAGCTTTTTAATCAGCTTGAATTTCTCCGCACCAATCCCGATGCCAATTCCTTGGAGCGCAAGCGAACGCTAACGGCGCTCGTCGGATCCGAAACGGCGAGCGATCTTTCGTTGTTGACGCCGAATGATCTTGTTCGCCTGGATCCTGGGGTGCGTACTGAACTGGGTGCAGCGTTTCCGACATTGGATGCAATGGCGACCTGGCCACCTTTTGCTCGGGCGCGAAGGCTGCGAGAGGGCGCGAAGCCGCAGCCATTACCGCAGGAAACGACGTCCACCAAAATAAATGAAAGAGAAGGGATTCCTGATGAGCTCGTTCCGGTTGCGCGACGGTATGCGACCCAAAAGACATCGGTAACGCGCAATTTCTTAGACCGCTTTGGCGCGCCGGGTAGTGATTTGATCCTGGACCCTTCGCCCCTTACGCGGTTGTCTCTGACGGATGCGAGAACGGCCCAATTCGACGTCCCGGCGCTCGGCGCAAGACTGACGATGGAACACACACTCACCCCTGAGGGTATTTCGCTTGGCCGCCTTCTGCATTCTCTTGCACTGGCGCCTGGGGAAAGCACCAATGTGGCTATTGTCGATTTTACACGCGCCGTTGGAACCTCAGCAGAGGAAAATATCAATCAGACAGAGGCGTTGAGCGCTGAAACCGAGCAAAATCAGGAGGCGAACAGCGATACCAGTGTTGATATCTCGGAAAACCAAAGCGGACGCACCGACATCGACAGCACAGTCGATACCGAGAGCGGATCGGTCTCAGCAGGCGCCGGTGTTGGCGGTGGAGGAGGCGGGGTTCTGGCAGGGGTCGGCGTCGGCGGCACAAGAACCAATGCCACAACCACGACGGACACCTCTGTCGTTACGAGCACTCTTGGAACGCGCAACGTCGATGCGCAGGCATCCGAAGAGCTTCTCCGCCAGACGCAGCAGGCAAGTGCTTCGGAACGCGATCGCCGGGCCAGCTTGATTACTGAAGTATCCGAGGCGGAAGGGTCCCGGGCGGAAACCCGAAATGTGACCAACTACAATCACATGCACACGCTTTCGGTCCACTATTATGAAGTTGTGCAGATTCATGAGGTCTCAGTCCGCGCGGTCAGGGCGGAGGCGCTGCTCTTTACTCCTGTCGCGCCGATTGATTTCTCAGACCCCGCCCTGATTGCCGAGCATCGTGAAGCCTTGGCCGCGGCAGCACCCGATGAGCGTACGCGGCGTCTGATCCTGGGCGTCGACCGAATGATTCCGTTGGAACTCTTGACGAAGATCGGCAAGTTTCGTGGATCGCCTTTCCGGAGCTACGGCCCGGCAGATGCAGCCCTGCTCGGCATTACAGGCTCTTACGAAACGGGACGCTACAGTGTCCCACCGGACCTTGAGATCAACTTCATTGAGTTTGACGCGATTGGCCCAGAAAATGCGCCTTTCATGACACCCAAACAGGTACTTTTCGAATTGGAAGGTGGCATTGTCGTTGACATTCCGATACCTGAGCAACCTAGTGGCTTTTTCGTAGGTGCACCGGTGGATCCGCCCATTAAGGTGGAGGCTTTGCGCCGCGTTAGGTTTGTCTATTTCGCACAACCGCGTCCATCCGAACCCGTTGCATCGTTCCAACTCTTCATTAAACGCGGCGATATTACGGCAAGCGTCTCTTTCCGGGCGGACACAACCGGCCACCAGAATACCGAGACAATCCTTGGAGCGAAAGACGATACCAGTCGTCAGCAGGTGATCTCCACCCTTCAGCGGGATCGGATGCGCTATTCCATCGCGGTGTATCAGGCGCTTGGCCCCCAGACGCTGGTTGCGATGTTTGCGGGCAAGACGTTCGCGGGTCTTGATCTTAGCAGCGCGATTGAACCGCGTATTGTCGCGACGCATGGAAACCTGCTCGGCTTTCCGCTGCGGATCGACGAGAATGGGGATGGTGCTCTTTCTGCCTGGTGGAAAGACTGGCTGGAGCGCAATTTCCATCCTGAGCGCGTTTCAACCGACTATGTTGCAGCGCCAACAGGCGGTGTTCACGCCGAGGGAATATTGGGTCGGGCGAACACGGCTGAACGGTTCGATCTCACCCGTTTCTGGGATTGGCAGGATTCGCCAATACCGAACCTGCCACCGCGCATTTCGGATGTCTCGGCAGAGAGCCGCGCGTCGGTTGGCGGTGCACCGACGCCCGGTTCGCTCGATCCAAGCGTTGTCAATATTCAGAACCTGCCGGCGATGACCGATCCGGTGAATGCACAAGCCGCGCTCAATGCTGCGCTCGCATCTACCCCGTTTCGCGATATGAGTGGCCTTGCGGCAGCCGATGCCGTGAGCCGCCAGGGGATTGGATCAACAGTGGATCTGGCACAGACCACCGCACGGGAATCGGCTTCGCTTGCAAGAACAGCGTTATCACAGGTGCTCGCTGCCGGGGCGACAGGTCCAAAGGCTTCGACGAACTCTGATGTTGGCGCCCACATTGCGTATCAGGAAGATCGCGAAAAGGCACGTGGTGGCATCACGGAAGAACCGGGCGCACCGGACCGCACCAGTGAGAACACGTCCGATCCAACATCAGCAGCCGATAGAACCAAGACTGCTGAAGCAGCGCGCGCACTTATTCATGATGGTATCGACGAAGGCAAAAAGGCAGCGGACGACGAAGCAAAGAAGAAATCGGGCAAGTCCAGCAAACCGGCACCTGATCTTGGTCATGTGGTCTGGCTTTCCGATACGCCGGGGGCGCAGGAATTGTTGCTTTACAATTTCCCGCTGGGTGACGCAAATCAGCCTTTGCACCCCAGGCATATCGAAGCGTTGCGCAAAATTTCCGTTCAGATTGGCGGGATTGACGATATTGCTGTGGTTGAGGGGCGGGCAAGTACGACCGTGACAAAATCCGATGAAGCGGGTCGTGACAATAGCAGCCTGTCCATCACGAGAATGGAAAATGTTTGGGTTGCGTTGATGGAGTTTGCTCTTGTGCCGGCGCCCTTCAGTTCAGTCACCAAGCAACAAGCCTATGCTGCGACATCTCCCATTCGGCCTAAATACCCTGCACTTGCCAAAATACCGACCGGACCGGGGGATGAGGATGCCGTGGAACGAAGCGTTCTCATCCGTCTAAGCCGTCAGGTCGACCCGCGCATCAAACCGGAACCAACACCCGAAGTTCCGGGTATCTCGACCTTTGGACATGTGGCGATGATCGAGGAAATCGATGGGGATGCGAATATCATCAGCCAGCAAAGCGGCGGTATCTTTTTGAATGCCAATGACACAAGTCGGGAAATTGTAAAGGGTGACAAGATCGGCGAAGTACGCGGTATCGGCCAGATCAACGCAAAGAAGGTCGAAGGAAATACGCTGATCGCAAATGGAGGCGGGTTGAACATCAACCTCATTTTCCCGGGTGTCGACGCTAAACCGGGGGAGAAAGTTGAAGCTAAAGCCGAAGCACAACCGACCAAACAATGGGTGATAGAGATCCGCCGCCCATGCGCGAGCGGCCTGTCGCCGGTTTCCGCCTTTGATGATGTCGTCCGCTTGATCAAGGCCTTACAACAGGTCGGGGGTGTCGCCCCGAGTGTGGAACTCGAGATTTCGGTGCCGGAAGATCTGGGCACCGCAACGGTTGTGGACTTCAACCCAAGTAAGCTGATCTCCACGGCAGCAGGCGAACTGGCTGAGGCAATCTCTCAAAGCGAAATCTTGAAGCCACGATTGTCAGGGTTAGTATTTGGCCGCACACAAGTCGATGCGGTGATTAGACCCGTATATGAAAACGGTATTCCCGACGGGTTTGTTGCGCCACTTTTGAATCTCACCGGCGAGGGTATGAGCTACTGGCCGCGCGAGGCAAATGATGCTGAGACGACGGATATCCTGAAACGCTTCGACTATGAGACTGATACGCCTTTGCGTTTGTCGGACTGGAGCGAAACGACCAAGATCACGGATGTTAAACTGAGCTTTTCAAAAAGTACCGTTGGCGATGACATTGCAAGTGCTGCGGCATTCGTGGTCGAGCTTGCCGAGAAGATCCCCGCGCTTGGCGTGGTTGTGCCGGGGGACCTCATCTCCGAACTCGGCAATCTTGCGACAAACGCTTCGGCTCTTGCGCAACTGGCCGGCGGCGGAGAAAAAATGACATTCTCCGCTGAAGGGCAGCCGGAGCGGGAGTTCTCGAGTTTTATAAGCGCTTCCAGTGCCGCGACGTTCCGGTTGGAGGAAGGGCTGTTCACCAAAGCGAAGAAATAACGCGGCCACAGCTTTAAAGAGGGTGCGGGATTGATCTTGCAAACCGGCTTCGCGTTTTCCGGAAACCAACCATTGGGCGGGTCGACCCGGCGGAACGTGTATGGAGGAGTCCCCCATTCATAATGCGCCACAATCACGGAACGTCGGGCGTGCTTTGCGCATGAAAGACCATGCCTTTGTTTAAATCGAACAGGGGCGACTTCACCCCAAAGCGCGGTGTCCGTCAAAGGCCGTGGGGAGGGCGCTCTGTTCTATTCACCCCTTGGAAATCTTTGCGCCTCTTCCAAAACGTTCAAATCCATATGGTTGCGCATATAGCGTTCACTGGCTTTTTGCAGCGGCTGAAAATCCCAGGGGTAATAGTCGCCATTGCGCAGGGCCTCATAGACAACCCAGCGCCGCGCCTGACTTTCGCGCACTTGAGCGTCGAACGCCTTTAGATCCCAGCGCTTGCCGGCTTCTTCTTCAAACATAGCCAGCGTGTCGGCATGGGTGGGATCTTTCGCCAGATCGTTGAGTTCATTGGGGTCGGCTTCAAGATCGAACATTTGCGAGGGATCGAGCGCGCATTTGGTGAACTTGTAGCGCCGGTCACGCAGCGACACCATCGGGGCGTAGCTTGCTTCTGCCGCATATTCCATGGCAACGGCTGCCCGCTCGCCGCCAGCGGCAATTGGCGCAAGGTCAACGCCTTCCGTCCAGGGCGCGATCTCATCGAGCGAGACACCAGCAAGGGCGGCCAGCGTCGGCGTCACATCGATTGTGGAGACAGGGGTCTCGATTACTCCCGGTTCAAAGCCGTTCGCCGAGATCATCAGCGGGACACGGGCAGAGCCCTCATAAAAGCACATCTTGTACCAGAGACCGCGCTCGCCAAGCATATCGCCATGGTCGGAGACAAACAGGATTGCAGCCTCCTGCCGGGTTGCTTCAAGCGCCTCCATAACCTCACCGATCTTGTCGTCGAGATAGGAGATGTTGGCGAAATAGGCCCTGCGGGAGCGTTTGATGTCCTCTTCCGTAATCTCGAAATTTTCATGGTCATTCGCATCAAGGATGCGCTTCGAGTGTGGATCCAGATCGGCGTAGCCAATTGCCGCGACGTCCGGCAGAAGATGAGGGCAGTCCTCATAAAGATCCCAGTATTTGCGGCGGGCGACATAGGGATCGTGCGGATGGGTGAAGCTGACAGTCAAAGCGCATGGCCGCGGGTCGTGGCCCCGCGCGAGATCATATATCTTGCGGGTGGCGTGATAGGCGACCTCGTCGTCATATTCCATCTGATTGGTGATTTCCGCGACGCCCGATCCGGTGACGGACCCCATATTGTGGTACCACCAGTCGATGCGCTCACCGGGATTGCGGTAATCCGGCGTCCAGCCGAAGTCCGGCGGATCGATATCGGTCGTGAAGCGCTCCTCAAATCCGTGCAGCTGATCCGGCCCGACAAAGTGCATTTTGCCTGAAAGCGCGGTGTAATAGCCAGCGCGGCGCAGATGATGGGCATAGGTGGGAATGTCGGAGGAAAACTCCGCCGCATTGTCATAGACCCGCGTGCGGCTCGGCAATTGACCGGACATGAAACTCGCGCGGCCCGGTGCACACAGGGGTGAGGCGGTATAGGCATTCTTGAAACGCGTGGAGCGCGCCGCGAGCTTCTTAAGGTTAGGAACATGGAGCCAGTCTGCCGGACCGTCTGGAAACAGCGTCCCGTTCAACTGATCGACCATAAAAATCAGAATGTTCATGCCGACCCTCCAGCTCTGTTTCTTCACCTTCGCATGCCGAGAGAATAGCGCCTTGGAACTGGTTCTCGGCAATCTTTTTTGTCGGTAGATTAAGGTGTATTTGAAAGCCCCGCAGTCTCCCCGCTCAGCGCGAGGCAATATCGCAATCCGGGTCGGCGCGCGTATGCTGCCGATGACCTAACAGCACCTTCATTTTTGTCCCTCTCGCGGGGCAGCGGTTTCTTGTGCGCGCATCAGAAGGTCGTCGTTCTGATGGGCCCAGTCACAAAGCCATTGAAGCGGTTCGTGAAACCGTCGGCCATCTTCTGTCAAGGCGTATTCGGTATGGGGCGGCACCACCGGATAAACGGTTCGCTCGACGAGCCCGTCCCTTTCAAGGCGTCTTAGAACTTGCGTCAGCATTTTCTTTGATATGTCGGGGATGCATCGGTGGAGTTGGCTGAATCTCAGGGTTCCCTGAGAAAGCGCATGAAGAACGATCGGCGTCCATGCATCGGCAATAACAGTGAAGAGGCGCCGCACCGGGTAATCACGCGGGTATATCTGTTCTCCGGTCTCGGTCACATCAATCTCCATGGTTACCAAAGGGTGCCTACTTTACTAGGGGAGACCATAACGATACGCAATGGGTGATATGTCTGGTGCAAGAGTACCAAAAACGGGGAACATTGAGATGAACAGACGAGAAGTCCTGACAGCTAGCGCTATCACGATCGGAGCAATCGCTTTGCCAGGCGTCTTGCGCGCCCAAAATGCAGTGAAAGGGAGCCTGACCAAGCAGGTCCCGGCCATATGGCGGCATCGTATCGGTGACCGCGTGATGACGGTTGTCTCGGATGGCTATGTTCCTTTTGAGGAATGGCATTCACCCAACATTGATCCAGCCGACCGCGCGGCGCTGCTCTCAGAACATTTTCTTCCGACAGACATCTATAAGGGGGCGATTAACTGTTTCGTGGTCGATGATGGAAACGGGTCGGTCGTCCTGGTCGACGCTGGTGCCGGCCGGCTTCTCGGGCCCACGTCTGGTCATCTAATTCCGAACCTTGCGGCGAGCGGATACGGCCCGGAGGACATTACAGCAATTGTGGCGACACACCTTCATCCTGATCATGTCGGCGGCATCTTTGATCAAGGCGGACAGGCCGTCTTTCCAAATGCAGAACTTCTCGTGAGTGAAGCCGATCATGCATTCTGGACAGATGACGGGATGAGATCGGCAGCCCCAGAGAAGGCCCGTTTCTTATGGGATATCGCCGGTGCAGCCCTCTCGACTTACAAAGGCCGGGTCCGGCGTTTCACTGGCGAGACCGAGGTGTTGCCGGGCCTAACGTCGATACCTCTTCCTGGGCACACGCCGGGCCAAAGCGGCGTCGTGATCTCAAGCGGTGGAGACCAATTGCTTATCTGGGCGGATTTGGTCCATTTCGCACCGCTGCAACTCAAGCGACCAGACGTTGTGTTTGCATTCGATGTCGACCCAAGCGAGGCGGTCGAGACCAGAAAGCGAACGTTCGATAGGGCCGCAAGCGAGCGCTTGCAAATTGCTGGCATGCATATGCCGTTTCCAGGCACCGGTCACATCGTTCGTGACGGTGACGCATACACCTTCCTGCCCGAACGTTGGGGGTATGATCTGTAAGAAGAGATGAGGGGACGGCGTTAAGAACGCTGAAAAGCCATCTCTGCGCCGACAAATTCGCCGGGCAGGGGTGCCCCCGCGCGCCATGCGCCGTGACCTGTCGAAAAGTTTGCTATGGTCCCTGCACCAATCGGCCCTTCGTTCAGCCACTGCCTGAGTAGTCATATGAGTGTTTCCAATACCGAGCGATATCACCATGGCGACCTCCGCCGCGCTTTGATTGACCGCGCCCTTGACGTGATTGCAGCGGACGGTACCGAAGCGATCAGTGTGCGGGCTTTATCGCGTGATATCGGTGTCACGCACCGCGCAGCGGCGGCGCATTTTTCCGGAAAAGCCGGTCTTGTCGCTGCGGCTCTTGCAGAAGGCTATGACCGCCTCGCTCGGAAATTGGAGGAAGCCGTCGCCGAAAGTGTTGCTCACGAGGCCGATTGGAAAGGCGGCAGGCTCCTTCGGATTGGCGTTGCCTATGGAGCCTTTGCCCGCGAGGAAACCGCCTTGTTCCTTGCGATGAACGGGGCGCGCGTGAACGAGGGCGGGGAGCATCAGGAGCTGGAGGACGCTCTTCAACGCGCCTTCGGGCGAGCAATCGCAGCTGCCCGCGCGGACGGCTTCGCGGATCCAGAAGGGGCAGCCCTTCATTTCTGGGCGTGCCTTCAAGGCGTGCTTGCCCAGTCAGCGCTTGGGCGTATTCGCATTAATCCCGAGAAGTGGGATGAGTATGTGATGTTGAGCGCGAAACGCATCCTTTTTGGGCTTTCCAACGCCTGAATCGGGATCGTGGCTTGCGGCTTTAAAGAAGGTCGGCTATCCAATATACCCACTGGGGAGATTGGAGGCTTTCTATGTTTGCCAGACTTGCCACACGCATCGACACCTTCAACGGTCAAAAGCTAGCCCGGCGTTTTAAGTCCGGTTGGCCATCTTCGTCGCGGCCTGACATCAAGTTTCACAAGACGCTGCTCGCCCAATACCGGTATCGCGAAAGGGCCCCGGCGGAAAATCCAGAAAATGTTCTGACCATCGTCCTCCTCGCCGATCCGCCCGTCACGCTGGAGCGATACGATGATTTGCTTGAAAGCTGGGGTAAACGCTTTCGTATCGTCGTGTTTGAAAGCGCGGCCATGGGGTTTTCGGCACCCGAACCCGGCTATGACTTCACTTTTCGTCAAACCAATGACGACGTTGCGAGCTTTCTGCGCGCCATTGTCGGTGAAAAGTCGATCCTTGCCTTTTCCTGCGTGTCCGGGCTCGGGGCGATTGATATCGCCGTGCGCTACCCGGATCTTGTACGCGGGCTCTTCCTTATGCAGACCGCCGATTGGGAGACGATGATCGGTTGGAAAAAGCGGCTTGATTCAACCGGGCTTTTGTCGAAACCGGTTCTTGGTCAAATGATGATGAAAAGGCTTGGTGTGTCGGGGACGCCGGGCTGGTTCAAACAAGCCCTTGGACGCCGCGATCAAATGGGCCCGTTCTGCGACTGCGCCGCTGAAGGCTTTTCGCATGGTGCGCAGTTCTCATTGGCATCGGCCTTCCAGAGATACCTGACGGGACCGTCACCTCTTGGTGTGCCAGACCAGCCTGTCCGCGTGCTTTGGGGCGCACGCGACGCGTCGCACGATGTCGTCTCGTCAACTGGAGCGGAGATGGTACGAATGATCGCCCCTCAGGCGACTTTTGAAGCATTGGAGCACGTCGGACATTTCCCCGAATTGCAGGACCCGGACGCCGTTCTTCAGCGGATTGCCCGTTTCGCGCGTGCGGTCGTTTAACAGGGAAGGCATGAAGTGACGGGCCCGCTCGCAATCCGGGCTTTGCGGCAGAGAGGCTGAGGGTCGCGAAAAGCGGGCCTGTTTAGCCGCTTACTTACAAGCCCCTTCATCATAGCAGCTTATCAGATCATCCAACATGTCGGGGCTGAGCTTGAGATAGGTCGGGCAGTACGAAGTTGTTAATTCATGTACTTTCCAGTCAACACGAGATCTTAAGATACCAAGTACGTCAATTTCGGTCTCAGGCAGGACGTCAACAATTCCTTGATAATTGGATGAAATTGAAACCCGCGCGTTTATAGCGTCAACTGAAAAGGGAACAAATTTTCCGTCAATGAATCTGTAGCCTTGAAAGCTGTACGCCCGGCCGTAAGTGTACTCAATCCTCTGAGGCATCTCGACGTCTTTGGATGGAGGCCAGAATTTTGAGCGAATATCTTCGAGTTGCTCTTCATGGAGGAAAGGAGCCGAAGAATTTTTAGAAAACCGACCAACGACAACAAACTGCCCTTCTTGTCTGGAAGCGCCCGCAATCACCTCCGCAAATTTTCTGGTTTGCTTGCGCAAGAGTTCAGTCTTGGAGAGAGTGTCTTCGCCGTTCTTGACATAAAAACTCTCTACATGGTCGCAGTCCCATGCTTGTGCATCTGTCGCAATAAAGAATGAAACAAGTATCAGAGACAGCACTCTTGCCGGTGCGCGGAGCATATGCATTTGGTCCAATAATCGAGTTTTGTTTATCCAAAGACCGTTAGCAGACCTTGTCGTTCAATGCGATGCTCCAAATCATGGGTTCACTCCAACCATCCTCGGAGTTCTGGTTATTGCTGATGGACAGCAAAGTGGCGCTAACGACCTGCCCAAAACGCCCGCGCAAATGGTGCAAATCGTTGCTCTCCGTTTCCGGGTAAGGCAAATGCCTCAAATGCTTGGTTCCTTGCCACCTGCTATCAACGCCTCCATGGCCGATCCCCCGACCAGCATTGCAACGGACCGCCTTCTGCTGCGACCTTTCCAGCAGACGGATGTGGAGGCCTATGCCGCCATACGCGCAAAGCCGGACGTCGTTCGCTATCTTCCCGGCGGTGGAGACACCGTTAAGGGCGCCCGCGAGATTGCCGAAAAGGCGGTCGCGGGATTTTCAGGTTTGTGGAGCGAGCAGAACGGGCCGGGCTACGGGCCCTGGGCAGTCGTCCATCGCTCTTCCGGAGAACTGATCGGGCACCTTGGACTTCGCCTCTTGCCGGACCTCGGTGGAGAGACCGAAATCCTTTATATGCTCGATAATGCAGTCTGGGGACGCGGGCTTGCGAGCGAAGGCGCACGGGCGGGACGGGATTATGGCTTCGATCACTTGGGGCTCGATCGGATCATCGCCATGGCCCTTCCGGAAAATGCGGCATCACTGCGGGTTATGGAGAAAATCGGCATGAGCCGTGAGCCCGGTCTCGTAGAGGCGTTCGGCTTGAAAGTGGTCCAGTACACGATGCGGGCGGGTGACCCGCGCCTTTAGGAGCCCAATCCCGAAAAACAGAACCCGGTCGAGACATCCGTCAATTCGCCGGTCAGCCATTGTGTGGCGGGCAGGGCGTCGTATCCGTCCTTTGGCCGTCCTAAAATGGCACAAGCGTGGTGACTGAATGGGTCTCCGAACACAATATAGGAAGGTATTCGTTGAGAATCACAATGTGGCAGAAAGATCAATTCTGCGGCCACATCTTGAACAAAATCAGTCAGGATTTTGTGATCGCCAGTCATCAATTTATCAAATTGAAAGTATTTTTGATGTGATACTCAGGATATGATGTGGAATGACACGCATCATAAATAAGTGCATTCCAGATTGTTTTAATAATGGGACAAAAGAACATGAACAAATCTGTCATTGCGGCTGCTTCATTGTCAGTCGCCGCTCTGCTGGGTGCCGGGACCGGTCACGCCGCAGATCTCGGACTGCCGGCTCCTGCGGCCCCTGAGCCTTTCGTTGCCGCACCCGGCGGGCTTTATGTGTCGGTCTTTGGCGGCGCTAACATTCCGACCGGTGATGATGTTTTTACGAATGGCATCACGAGTGTCGAGATTGATCGTGACCTTGGTTTCCAGGTCGGCGGCGCAGTCGGTTATAAATGGTCCAATTTCAATTACGGACCGGTAACGCCGCGTACCGAAGTGGAATTTTCCTATTTCGACAACAGTGTCGGTGAGTTGGACTTCTCGGGAAATGCCGTTTCCCCGGATATCCTGGTTGGCGACACCGACGTCAGAGGCTTTAACGTTCTCGGCAATCTTTATCTCGACTTCGATGATTTGCTTGGCGAGGGTATCACGCCCTATGTTGTCGGTGGCGTCGGTATCCAGCGGACAAATCTCAATCTTGTCTATGCGCCCGGTGTGTTCGCCAATCTTGATGATAGCAGCACAAACTTTCTCTGGAGCATTGGCGCCGGTGGCAGCATCGATGTCACAGACAATGTTTCGTTCTTCGCCGATGCGCGCTTTCAGCAAGCCGTCAATGTTGACAGTGTGAGGCGCTTTGGTTCTGTGCCAGTCGTTGGCGCAGGGGGCGGCACGTTTGAAGATGACATCAACAATGTCGTCGTGAGAGGCGGTCTGAGCTACCGGTTCTAGCGAGCCTCACGCCCGGACCCATAACGCCCCCGGTTTTGGAAAGACCGAGGCACGATGGGCCGCATGGGTGCGGGTAGCAAAGACAAAGCCCTTATTGGGCATTTGAAGAAGGCGGGCATTGGCTCGCCTTTTTTTGTATCTGACCGTATGCCCCGATTTCATAGTTCTCCGTTTCTCTCCCAAACGCCTTACGCCCTTCGGTTCGCAAAGGATCCATGCGGCGCGGCTCCTCATTGCCGCGATCAGCGAATCCGGTCCGGTTTGAGATAGATCATAGTCTGCCGGACTGTGGATCCTCATAGACAATGGAGGGGCCGAGAATCGGCTGGTCCATGATTAAGGAAGCAGCATTGAAACGGAGATGAAATGATGTCCAAGACCGAAAATCAGATTGCCGTTTGGGCAACCGGTCCGACGGAAAAAGATGAAGATCGGATGTTCCTGATCCTTAATAAGACCTCTGGAACGATTTCTGCCCGGATCGAGAAAGACCGCGTTGATCCCGCGAGCGGAAGGCTCACATTCTCTACCGAGGATATGGATCTTGAAGCGGCTCTCGCGTTGAGCGAACCGAAGGTCTTCGCGGCAAAGCTGCAGGAAAGGCTTGAGCTTCTTATGCAGGGTGGTTCCGAACCCGGTTAGACATCTGTCGCGCAGCACATTGCATGACGGTCGAAGCCTTAGCTTTGAACGGGAGACCCCTTGGAAATCGTTGGTTTTTAGATCAAGCTGTCGCTTGAGGCGCCGCCTTCATAAGGTTTTCAGGGGGCGTTGCTGTCAGACGGGCGGGTACGCCCATCTGCAATTCATTTTTTTGATGCATTTTCTATGCAGCGTCGTGCGCTTCGGCGCGCCTGATAGTCGATATGAGGGTACCGGCATGTACGGTCTCACACGCCTGATCGTGGGTGTATCGGTTCTTCTTTTCCCCGTGGCCGTTTCATTGGCCGGTCCGGCGGATAAGCCCTGGGAAAAGGAAGAGTCGATCAAATATATCGGAGTCTGTGACGGATCGGCTGCTGTTCTCATCGACGATAAAACCTTGCTCGTTGCCAATGATGAAACCACTGTTTTCCATAGTTTCGATGTTCTGGGCGGTCCGCCGGTCGCTTCCTTCGATATCAGCCAATTCCTTGAGCTTGATCCGGATAATCCTGAAGTCGATTTCGAAGCGGTTGCGCGCGACGGTGACAGGCTTTGGTGGATCGGATCGCACGGTCTTAACGGTAAGGCGGAGAAACAGCCGAGCCGAAGGATCTTGGTCGCTACCAACGTTCCGCGCCGCGATCTCTCGGATCTGGCGCTCCAGTCCGCTCAGTATGATCTTCTTCCCACGCTGAAAACCCATTCCGGGCTCTCAGAAATTCTTACCAAGAAAGTTCTCAAGACCGCGCCAAAAAAGGGCGGGCTCAATATCGAAGGTCTTGCAATTGCGCCTGATGGCAGCCTGGTGCTCGGCCTGCGGGCACCGCTTGCCAGTGCAAAGGGCAGGGAAGGCGACGCGCTAATCGTCAGTTTGTCGTTCAAGAACAACGCCTGGTCTGTGTCCTCGTTCGAGCGGCTCCCACTCAAGGATCGGGGCATCCGCGATATGGTCTGGACCGGCGACGGGCTTATGATGATTGCGGGCGAAGTGGATGACGGCAGACCGTCGGTTCTGAGGATCTGGAATAAGGCGGAAAAGGTGGAGCCGATCGATGCGCCGTCCTTCAAGGGTTTTAACGCCGAGGCGCTCGTCAAGATCGGCGTAAAATGGCTGGTGATGAGCGACGACGGTTCGAAAAAGCGGTCCGCGGCGAATGGCAAAAAGGAAGATTGCAAAGATATCCAGGAAGATGGTGGCACCAAGGGCGTGTTCTTTCGCGGGCGTCTTTTGTCGCAGCGCTGAAGGACCATCGAACGGCGTTTTTCGTTCGATAAGATTGCTCCTCGCCTAGGCGCCCCCTAAGCCAAAGCGCCCGCCATTTCCCCGATCAGCCACTCCGCGGCAGGGCCGGGTGCCATATCTTTCCTGTGGCAGGCATAAAGCGGTACACGCATGGCGTCCTGAGGTCTGGATGAGACTTTGAGTTCAACGAGAGCCCCGGCCTCCAGTGCGTCGCAGACGATATGGCGGGGGACGGTGCCCCAGCCAAGGCCCTCAAGAAGCATGTCCCGGCGAACCACAAGATCCGCCACCTCCCAGACATCCTGCACGAGCCGGTTCGGATAGCGAGGAAGCGCCCGTGACGTCGGCACCAATTGCCTGTGACCGTCAAGATCGCTCTCAGTGAGGCCGTCGCCCATCTGAGCGAGCGGATGATCGGGCCGCGCAACAGCGACGACATCAACCATGCCGACGGCCTTGGTGGTGAGCGCTTCATGAAGATCAGGGGCAAGGCTTGGCCGTCCGACGAGGCCAAGATCCGCCTGACCCTCCATCAGCAATTGCGGCGCACCGCCGACCTCTTCAACGAAGAGACGCAAACCGACGGACGGGAACTTTCCCTGAAACGCCTTCAACAGACTGATGATCGCGGGTCGTGGCACGACAACGCTTATTGCGAGGAGAAGCTCTGTTTCTAGACCGGCGGCGATGGACCGCGCGCGGGCTTTTAAGTGATCGACGCGGCCTAATATCGTGCGAGCCTCCGCCAGAACAGCTTGCCCGGCTGGCGTAATCGTTGGCGTGCGGGTGGTTCGGTCAAAGAGCACGACGCCGATATCCATCTCAAGCCCCGCAATTGCGTGGCTCACCGCCGATTGGGCTCGGTCAAGGTTTTTGGCAGCTGCCGTGAAGCTTCCGGCGTCGTCGATTGCGACCAGCATACGGAGCTGATCAAGGGTGAGGCGTTCCAGCATAGCGCTCCTATCCATCAATCAAATAGATGAGAAGCGTCAATTTATTCGCAGTTCAAGCAAAAATACAGATGCATAAATTGAAGGTATGGCTGGTGACGGTTTTCTCGCCAGCGAAACCATTCAACAGATTTCATCGATTTTCAGATTGGAAAGGACGAAACACATGTCGACTATCACGCGTCGGACTGCATTGACGGGGATTGCAACGGCGGCTGTGACTTTAGCCACGGCGAAGACCGCTTCCTCTCAAACCGCTTCGGGTCCGCTTGCCGGAAAAGTGGCGATCATCACAGGTGCAAGGCGCAATCAGGGACGGGCCTATGCCATTGAACTTGCCAAAATGGGGGCTGATCTCGTGCTCCATCACCATCGCGAGGATGGCGCTGCCGACACGGCTGAAACCGCGCGCTTTGTGGCGGAGGCCGGTGGACGGTCCGCGATTTCAATGGGGGATCTTGGCGATCCGGTGAATGCGGCAAAGCTCTTTGATCTTGCGGAAGCCGAATTCGGCGGAGCCGATATTCTCATTCACACCGCAGGTGCGATTATCAAAAAGCCGGTCGCGGATTTCACCGATGCCGATTTCGACCAGCTTCTGAACGACAATACGAAGACGACGTTTTACGTTATGCGGGAAGCGGCCCGGCGTTTGCGGGATGGTGGGCGTATCGTGGCTGTTGGAACGTCGCTCACCGCAGGCACGGCTCCGGCCTATGCCGTTTATGCCGCCACGAAGGCGCCCGTTGAGGAACTCACCAGAATGATGGCCCGTGAACTTGGAGCGCGCGGCATCACCGTCAACAATGTAGCGCCGGGACCGCTCGATAACAGCTTCTTCCATGCCGCAGAAACGGAACAGAGCGCGGCCTTTGCCGCGAGGCTCGCGCCGTCGGGACGGCTTGGCACCGAGGCCGATGTGGTCCCCGTTGTCGCCAATCTCGTGTCGGAAAGCGGCGGCTGGACGAACGGACAGACGCTCTTCGTCAATGGCGGCTACGTCACCCGCTAGGTTCCGAAGCCACCTACATTGAGTGAGGAATAGGGCGAGGGGCTCTCTGGGCCCCTCGGGACCCAATAAGACGCAGCCCGGCAGGCGGCGCTGGGAAACCGGGCCCCAGGGAGGCGAGGGCGCTATTTCAGCAGGCGTCCGCGGGCATATCTCTATCCGCAACCGGACCGTCGATAGATTTCCGCGCGATCATCAAGTCGGCCATCGTCTCATGAATTTATCGTTTCACGTCCGAAGCCATCTCGATACCGTGAAACGAACGGGTGAGAAATTCGTCCAACGATGGCCCCCCTTGATGATCGCGCACCACAAGCCGTTCAAGGGCGCCTTGCGGGAGGGAATTGCAACTTCGGCCCCAGCGAAACCGACGTGCGATAGCCCTAGAATGGATCAAGGATCCGGCAGAGGCTTTCACCAGATTGCTTTTTGTCCCAGCAAATTGCGGAACCTTTGCCCGCGCCTTGACTCGCCCCGGCGGTGACGGTTGTGTCCACGCAGTTTGACGGTTCGGTTGTGAAGGTCACCAGACTGCGGTGTGCCAGGACCCGAGCAGAGGCGCCGGTTTTGAACGGGTACGCGTGCAGGTAGCAATATCCCCAAATCGTTCTGTCGAGGCGCGCGTGTTAAAAGGAACATATCCTTAGGCAAAGAGGGGAGCGATTTCCATTGATGTCAGTCGACTCTCAGATCGATGTCATGTCGAGCGTGACGGATGTTGCGCTTGCGAAATACGCCGGCACGCCCATTAGTCTGGATTCCATCGCGCAAAACCGGAAGCAGGGCATCGCCGCGATCAAGACGACTGAATGCTTCCAGGAACTCGCCCATGAAGCCTGGCCGACCTACCTTGTTGTTCTGCCGACCCATATGCCGGATCCGGTTCGAAAGCTTGGTGGCGAATTGGGTCGCGGAAGCCGGGCGCGCATGGGTGCCTTCAGCGTGCTGCCGCCGGGTCGACCGGGGCATTGGGCTACCGAACATGGGCGAACATTCGAAACGGTGAAACTCCTCTTCACGCGTGAGTTTCTGCTGAATACAGCCCGTGACGTATTTGGCGATAAGACGGAAAACGTAGAGTTGCCTGATATCCATACCGGATCGGATCCTTTTCTGGTCCAGGTGATGAGCCAGATTGCGACTGAACTCGTCTCGAAAAACGGCCTGTCGGATTTATACCTGGAAAGCGTTTCCCATCTTCTCGTTCATCATCTGGTGCGCCACCATTCGACGCTCACTCAACTCAGCGAACGAGCGGGCCCGAGCCTCAATCGGCGGGCAATCGACCGGACTTTGGACTTTATTGAAGAGCACCTTGACGAGACCATCACGATTGATGCAATGGCTGATGTCGCCGGTTTCAGTGCTTTCCATTTCCTCCGGGGCTTCAAGGCCGAGATGGGCGATACACCGCACCGTTACGTCATGAGCCGAAGGGTTGAGCGGTGCCGCGAATTGCTATCATCGACGGATGAGCCACTGGCGCATATTGCTTATGCGTGCGGATTTTCCAGTCAGGCGCATATGACGACGGTTTTTCGAGAAAGCGTCGGTGTGACGCCGGGCGATTATCGCCGGAAGGTGTCAGATTAGGGGGCTAGAGTCGGAGAGGCTCTAACCCGCGAGATCAGCCCAGCTTAAATCGTATTTCTCAAGGTACTTCCTGAGCCGGTCGGCATCGTTGCGGCTCGTCTTGGTGGCGCGCGACGCTGAAAACAAAGTTCGACCGGCAGCGCTCAGGGATTTGCTCGCCCGGCAGATCCGGATCACAAGAGCAAGCTGCACCTTGTCGAAAGGATCGACGTTCTCTGCTTTCGTCCCAAGATAGCGCCGGGCAAGTTTGTCGTCCTTATCGTCTTCCGCGCTTTCCCACTGGTGCTTTAGAAACGCGATCTCGTGTTCAACCATCTGGGCGGTGATGCGGGCGCGGGGTGCGAGCGTACAAAGCCTCTGCAGAGATGCGCCGAGGTCGCGGAAATTGCCGAGCCATCTGGTGGCGGGGTCGGTCGCAAAGCGAATGTAGATCTGAAGCGCATCGGCATTAAAGCCGACACGATTGCCGAGCATGCGTTCGGCACGACGCAATTCGAATTCGATATTGGGCGCGATATCCTCGCGCCGGTCGCATAGCGACGGGAGCTCGAACGTCCATAGGTTCAGGCGGGCGAATAAATCGGCGCGGAACTTTCCTCTCGCAACAAGCGTGCTGAGGCTGCGGTTTGCGCCGGCTATCAGTTGAAACTTGCTGGTGATTTCATGGTCGGAGCCGAGCGGAAAGAATTTACCGGTTTCAATGGCGTGCAGGATCATCGCCTGCTCATCGAGGCCGAGCTCGTCGATCTCATCGAGGAACAAGACCCCGCCATCGGCCTCTCTCAAGAGACCCCGGCGATCGTTCGGTGCGCCTGCCATCGCGCCGCGCCTGTGGCCGAACAAGGTCGACATGGCCCGTTCGCCTTTGAGCGTCGAGCAGTTCACATGGACAAATCGGCCTTTCACCCGGCGGCGCTGGAGTTTGAGTTCATAAATCCGCTCGGCAAGTTCCGACTTTCCGGTTCCCGTAGAACCGAGGAGAAGAAGCGGTGCATCGCTTGTGGTTGAGACAAGTTCGATGCGCTCGATCAAAGCGTTGAAGCCTGCGTTCTTCGTGTCGATGCCGGATTTTAAGAGCGCGGTGTAATCATCCGTCAGTTGATCGAAACGCTGCTGCAGCGCGTTATATTTGGAAAGGTCCAGATCGACGATATTGATCTCGCCGGTGATATCCTCATCCTCTTCCTGACCCTTGATCCTGCGGGGCGGCGAGGTCTGCAACAACCGCGCGGGGATATGCCGGGATTCCGTCAACAGGAACCAGCAGATCTGCGCCACATGCGTGCCGGTCGTGAGATGAACGTGATATTCCTCGCGGTCCTCGTCGAAGCCATAGCCGCGGGCAAAATCGAACAAAGCGCCGTAGACTTCCTGGAAATCCCAGGGATCGCGCAGGTCGATCCGCTGCAACAAGACTTCGGTTGCCGCCTGATCTTCTTCGATCTCCCGCTTCAGGGAATGCGCGAGCTGGGAGAATTTCTGGTCGTAGAGGAGCTCCAGACGTTCGACTGGAAAGTCGACATGCTGAGTGAGCGCAATGGAGGGCCGCCAGCGGCGTTTTTTGCCAGCGTCCAGTTGCGTGCCCATAAACCCTATAACGACGTTCTTCTTCATGTCCTATCCAATAGAATAAAACTCTATAAAAAAGAATAAGATATTTCGTTTCGATTCTTGTGAAATAAAGAAAAGGGAAGAAAAACCAATAACTTATTGGATTGCGATTTTTTCTTTTTCCTGATCCCGGTTTCGCCGAAACTCGGGGCGTACAAACGAAGGAACAAGAAAATGGCAAACAAATCCGTGTTTGCGTCGCTTCGAGGCCGGATGCTCCCGAAAGCTGATGCAGTCAACAAAATGGGGGCTCCGGCCTTTGCATATGAGGACCGGCATAAACTCGCGCAACTGGCAATGACGGGTACACTGAGCGATTTGTATTATCAAGATGCTCAGCTTGAACTCGACACTGTGCTGGACGTCGCGGAGACAGTCGAACCGGAATTTCTCGCAAAGGCCGCAATTCACACCCGTGAAAAGGGTCATATGAAAGATATGCCGGCACTCTTGCTGGCGGTCCTGGCATCCCGTGACAAGCACTTGTTTGCGCGGGCTTTCCCAAGGATCGTGACGAACGGCAAGATGCTGCGCACTTTCGTGCAGATCATGCGCTCAGGTCAAACCGGCCGCAAGTCCTTGGGTACACGCCCGAAGGCACTTGTTGCCGGCTGGTTGAACGCTGCTTCTGACCGGCAGATCCTTGAAGCATCGATTGGTAACGATCCGTCTTTGGCAGATGTCATCAAGATTGTTCACCCGAAACCCGGTAACGCAGAGCGCGATGCTTTGTTTGCCTGGGCAATCGGAAAGCCATGCGATATCGCAAAGCTGCCGGAGGCGCTGCAAGACTATCTCGCCTACAAGGAAAACGGCGAGGGCTCTTTGCCGGATGTCCCGTTCCAGATGCTGACGCATCTGCCATTGTCGGTCGAGGATTGGGCAAAGATTGCCCGCAGCGGAAGCTGGCAGATGGTGCGCATGAACCTCAACACGTTTGAGCGCCATGGTGTCTTTGGCATCGAGGGTATGACGGAGACAATTGCGGCGATCCTGTGCGATCCGGCTCGCATCAAAAAGGCGCGGGTCTTCCCGTACCAGTTGATGACGGCCTACCAGTCGCTTTCTGCGGATATCCCTGCAGAAATCAGGGATGCTTTGCATGATGCAATGGAAATCGCCGTTGCGAACGTGCCGAAGATCAAGGGCAGGCTTGTTGTGTGTCCGGATGTTTCCGGCTCCATGCTGTCTCCGGTCACCGGATACCGCAGGGGCGCGACAACGGCGACCACGTTCGTGGATATCGCTGCACTGGTTGCGGCTGCCTTCTTGCGGCGCAATCGCAAGACTGAGGTTCTGCCGTTCGAGTTCAGGGTTCGCTCTGCGAAACTTGAAGCGCGCGACACGATCCTGACGAATGCG
Organism: Pseudomonadota bacterium; assembly: GCA_039181265.1. Classification (GTDB taxonomy): domain Bacteria; phylum Pseudomonadota; class Alphaproteobacteria; order Rhizobiales; family JACESI01; genus JBCDCU01. Next base: position 26,485 of record JBCDCU010000002.1, read on the forward strand.
AAGCGCCTGGCAGGTCTTGCTGGTGGTGGAACGAACTGTTCCGCACCGCTGGAATGGTTGAACGAGCGCAAGGAAGTACCGGATCTGGTGGTCTTTGTATCGGACAACCAGTCCTGGGCGGATGCAGGCCAGAGCGTCCTGTCAACGCCGATGATGCAGAACTGGCAGAAGCTGAAAGCGCGGAACCCGCGTGCCAAACTGGTCTGTATCGATATCGCACCATACGGCACGACGCAGGCGTTAATCCGCAACGATGTCTTGAACATCGGCGGGTTTTCCGACGCGGTGTTCGATCAGATCGCAGCCTTCGCCGAAGATCGGCACGGCCCGGAGCAATGGGTCGGTGAGATCGAGGCAATCGAGATCTGACGCAACAAGGAACCGGGAGCGGGTCGTGTGATCCGCTCCCAAGTAAGAAACAGAATTCTCCCGGTGAATGCCGATGGAACTCCATCCTTTTGATACCAACGTTTCATCGAAACCTTGTCACCGGGACCAACTTGAAAGGGATTCTTTCCGGGCGAATGCCTGCAGAACTACATCGACTTCTAATCGCCAGGTCGCGGGTTCGAATCCCGCCACTGCCGCCATTATTGCAGTGTAGCTCAGTGGTAGAGCAGGAACGTTTTGCAAATACCTTGTCGCCCGACAAGACCCCAACAAGCATGAAGGGATGCGAGCAGGATTACAGGTAGACGCAGTCCATTCCAGGCGAATGGATGGCTGAGGGTAAAACCAAAAAGCGTGCTGGTTCAAATCCAGCCCGGATCGATCCCGAAAGGGATGAGCCGGTGGCGGAATTTTCATCTTGCTCATCACTTGCCCTTCACGGTGCGGGCGGCAAACGTGGCGCCCGCACTCGAAATTTTCGAGGGTTTAAGGAAAAGACCAATGACTGAAGAGAACAAAGAAACACTCACAAGCGACATCCTGGCTTCTTGGGGCCATATTCCGGGTAAAGCCTTCGGCGCAGCCCTGCGTGATGGTGCGCAAGCGCTTGAAGCGGGAAAGTCATTGGCCGAAGTGCGTGAGCTTCTTGAACCCTATAAACCGGCGCCGGTCCTTCCATTGGAAGCGAGCGGAGAAAAGCCGTTTCAGGTCAACATCGAAGCCGACAGTTTCGATGAGGAAGAAAACATCATCAATGTCAAAGAGCATATGACGGAGCTGATGCGCACGCCGACGATTGAAACGGGCGCGATTATGCCGGATGCCTGTCCTGCAGGTCCGCTTGGAACCATTCCGGTCGGCGGCGTTGTCGCTGCCCGAAATGCCATCCATCCGGGTATGCACTCAGCGGATATCTGCTGTTCTGTGATGATCTCCAATCTCGGCAAGGTTGACCCGAAAAGCGTTCTCGATGCAGCGCAGTCCGTCACCCATTTCGGGCCGGGCGGGCGTAAACAGGGCCAGCGGTTCACTGTGAGCCAGAAGCTTGTCGATGCGTTTCGGGAAAACCGGTTTCTGGCAAACCCGAAGATCCAGCGCATGATGCATGAGCATATGGGGACGCAGGGCGACGGCAATCATTTCCTGTTTGTCGGTAAATCCCGCAAGACAGGGGATACTTGCATTGTGACCCATCACGGTTCCCGTGGACCGGGGGCAGGGCTCTACAAGCTTGGGATGGATGTCGCGAACCGGCATCGCCGGACCTTGTCGCCGGAAACCCTGAAGCAGAACGCCTGGATTCCGGCCGATTCAGAAGATGGGGTCGACTATTGGGAAGCCTTGCAGCTTGTCCGCAAATGGACGAAGGCGAACCATACGGGCATCCATCAGGCAACTGTTGAGGCGGTTGGTGCGGACTTGGCGGATCGCTATTGGAACGAGCACAATTTCGTCTTCAAGCGGGGTGATCTTTTCTATCATGGAAAGGGTGCGACACCGGCCTGGGATGATTTTGCGGCCGATGCAACCGGCTTGACGCTGATCCCGCTCAATATGTCCGAGCCGGTTCTCGTCGTGAAAGGCAAGGACGCCAAGCATGGTCTTGGCTTCAGCCCGCATGGCGCAGGCCGGAACTTCTCGCGCTCCGAGCACAAACGGCGGAACAGCTCGCTGACGCCGAAGGAGATGTTGAAGATGGAAACGGACGGACTGGATATCCGGTTCTTCGAAGACAAGATCGACATTTCCGAATTGCCGTCAGGCTATAAGAATGCGGAGTCCGTCGTTCGTCAGATCGACAAATTCGCGCTCGCAGACGTGGAAGATTACATCGATCCCTACGGATGCATTATGGCGGGCGACATCGAACCCTTCTGGAAGACACAGAAGGACAAAACCAAAGGTGCGCGGCGCTGAAAGGCGTGATGGCGCGCACCTTGGAGCCCCAATAGGCTCTGATCGGTAAGAGGCTTTGCTGGCGCGTATGGTGTCAGCAGGCTTCTGCCGATGCCGCTTCGCCCGTCCGTTACCCGTAGAGGATGTTGAATCGATCCTTTATGGCGTCTTCCTGTTCGGGGGTTAGATGGGCGGGATGGTGTGTCTCAAGGATATGATCGACCCGTTGGCGCGCTGCCGTCCAGGCATCCTGACAGCCATTTTCCGCCCAGGTTCGCGGTTGCTCGCGGTCAGCAAGGGAAGGGTAGAAATAGTCCCGTTCCATCGCGGCATAGGTGTGTTCGCCGCCGAGGAAATGCCCTTCACCCGTAACAGCCTCGATGATTGCCTCATAGCCGAGATTATCGTCCGTCACTTCAATGCCGCGAAGCGCCCGGTAAGTATGCGAGTGCATTTCATCATCAAGCACGAAGGCTTCAAAGCTCACCCCGAGGAGCGAGGCCGTCATGCCGGAACTTTCATAGATGAGATTGCCGCCGGCAAGCGCTGCGGCAAGAGAGGTGAGGCCCTTTTCCATACCGTATTGCGCGTCGATTGCCTTTGCATCGGTCATTGAACAGGCAACGCCGGAGGGAAGGCCGAGCCAGTTCGACAATTGCGCGGAAGCCGCATTCAAGACAGCCGTTTCGCCGCTCCCGCCGGAGAAGGCTCCGGTGCGAAGATCAACCACCAGGGGCCAGTTTGAAAAGACCATCGGATAGCCCGGCTGAATGGTGTAGACCATGACCAGACTGGCGAGGGTTTCGGCGAGTGACTGCGCCAAAAAACCTGCGAGCGTCGCCGGTGCCGTCGCGCCCGCCTGGGCGGCGGTGATGCACGAGATCGGAATATTGTATTTGATGCACTCATAGACCACGTCGACCGCATCTTCGCCGAACCGCATGGGCGAGATGACCGGGCTGATATGGGCTTTCAGGAACGGCCGCTCTGAAAATTTGCCTGGGCCCCCGGCGGCAATGTCGAGCATCTCAACGATCGGCGCGACGTGGCTTGCCAATGTGAACGAAGTCGCCGTCGGTTTCGTCGTGTTCTTTAAAAGCGCGTAGGCCGTATTGACGTCGAGATCGAAATTATCCGGAACGTCCGTTGCGACACAACAGCGTGTGTACCAGCTCACATTGGAAAGCGTGTCCTGAAGCCGTGTGAAATCGTGCAAATCTTTCAGGGTCGACGGCCGATAGATCCGGGTTTCGAGATCAAGGGTCTGGACGGCAGCTCCGCCGGTGCCGAAGTGAACGCGGTTTCCGCCGATCTCGATGGAGCGGGCGGGGTCGCGGCCATGGAGGACGAATGTCTTCGCAGCCGCTTTGATGGCGCTCTCGACGAGCGTGCGCGGGAGCAGGATCCGGCCGCTATCGTTTTTCGTGGCACCGGCTTTCAAAAAATCCGTTTCAAGCCGCGCCGGGACCTCTCCCATCCCGAGATTTTCAAGGAGCTTCAGGGCCGTCTCAAATATGCGGGCGAGGTCTGCTTCGGTGAGCGGCTTATAAGTACCGCCGATCTGACCGGGCGGGCAGGGGTCGAAGACGGGCTTTGCTGCCCGTTTTGCCAAGCGTCCTTTGCGTCCTCCGCGTTTGATACCTTCTGCGCCCATTTTATCCTCCGCGCCGGATAGTGGCTCAGGACGGGTCGGCTTTTCAAGATGGTTTTATAAGGTGTTTGTTTCTTCTAAACCGAACGGTTGAGACATCTAAGCTCTTGAGCGCTAAAGCAGATGGGACGCTCTATCGTCGTGGTGATGGGCGTAGGGCGGGTATAGGGAATATGTGCAAGGAGCCGATAGTGACGAATTGGAGATCTTAGTGTCAGCGATACCAACGCATGGCTGTCGTCCGTTTCGCCAACACCTGTATTATCCGCCTTTATCAAAGCTTGAGATTCATGGAAAAACGCATGGTGATGTGTCCATCGCCATGCGTCCGGTTTGCACTAGGAAAACTCAAGGCTTAATTCGCAGGCTGTCTTTGCCGAAGTGGCGTCCCAAATTGGATAAGCCCTACTGCGGCCAGATCACTTTAACACTGTGGCCTTGTTGAAGGCGTAAGTGGATGATTTGCCAGTCTACCAGCTGTTGTAGCTCAGGAACTTCCCTGACATTTCAACTTTCACCCGGTCTCCCTTCGGGTTAGGGACCCGGCTCACGACCATATCAAAGTCGATCGCGGACATAATCCCATCCCCGAATTCCTCCTGGATAAGGGCTTTCAATGTTGGAGCATACACGCCAACTATCTCATAAAACCGATACATACACGGATCAGTTGGAACCGTCTGTTCCCATATCTTGGTTGGATATTCTTCAAGCACTTCCACCACTTCCTGCGGCAAACCCAGAACCTGCACCAGTGCGAGTGCTTTTTCCTTAGGCATGGTATTCATTCCAAGGCAGGCAGAGTGTGTCCAGGCTGGGGACATGGAGATTTTGTCAGCGATTTCCACCCAAGTCATGCCGGTTTTCTTTTTCTGAGCCAGAATGATCTGCGCGACGTCGTCTTTGGTCAGCATTTGTGGAATTTCAATTGTCATGTCAGTCCCTATTCAGTTTAGTCGTTAACGGCACGAAGGTGCGGTCTTTCGATTTCCTCGGTTTCATCATCGGACTTTTCCAGGCGGTCGATCCTTACTGTTTCTGGTGTATTCACGGCGCCGTCACTGCTCTTGCTGGCGAGTTCTTTTGATCTTGTGGCCAGAAAATGGACGAGGTGATTCCGAATGGCGTAGTAATTCGGGTGTTCAATGATCTCATCGCGTTTGCGCGGACGCGGGATAGTAATTTCAACTGCCTCAGCAACCCGGGCGAAGGGGCCGTTGGTCATCAACAATATTCGGTCCGCCAGCAATATTGCTTCATCAATGTCATGGGTGATCATGAAGACGGTTTGTTCAGTGCCACTCCAGATTTTCAGCAATTCATCCTGAATGGTGCCGCGCGTAAGAGCATCAAGCGCACCAAAGGGTTCATCAAGCAAAAGCAACTTTGGATGGTTTGCAAAGGCGCGTGCGATTGATACACGCTGGCGCATGCCACCAGACAGCTGGGATGGCTTACGATGGATTGCATCGCCTTCCAAACCAACCATTGCGAGGTACTTTTTCGAATGGTCGGCAACCTGTGCGGATGACCATTCGGGATGGCGGGCCGAAACGCCGAAGGTCACGTTTTTCAAAGCAGAAAGCCAGGGCAAAAGAGAATAGTTCTGGAACACAACGCCGCGATCAAGACTCGGGCCTGAGACCTCTTTGCCATCCATAATGACCGTGCCGCTGGTCGGCTCAGCAAGCCCGGCAAGCACATTCATGATTGTCGATTTCCCACAACCGGAATGGCCGAGGATACAAACAAACTCCCCCTTATCCACGCTAAACGAGCTGTTCTCAAACACTGTTAGCATGCCACCTGCGCCGTCAGGAAATTGCTGCGTCAGACGCTCAATTGATAGAAATGGCTTCGACACGGTCTTCTCCTTATTCAGCATAGGCTACGGTGCGTTGCAGCCGGGCAAAGGCAGCGTCCAACAACATGCCGACGACACCGATCAGCAGGATGGCAACGATCATGCGGTCAAGGCGCAAGCCATTCCATTCATTCCAGACGACATATCCAATTCCAGTGCCACCCACGAGCATTTCGGCAGCGACAATCACAAGCCACGCAATACCGATGGAGATCCGCATTCCGGTGATGATCGTTGGGGCTGCCGCGGGGAGAACAACCGTCAAAGCCGTGCGTACAGAACTCAATTCATGGGTCCGTGCGACATTCACCCAGTCAGCCCGAACATTTGCGACACCAAAGGCTGTATTCGTCAACATCGGCCAAAGGGAACATATGAAAATGACAAACAGGGAGGAGATCTCGCTGTCACCGATGGTGAAGAGTGCAATTGGCATCCAGGCCAAGGGAGAAATGGGTTTCAAAACCTGAATATACGGATCCAAAGCCCTGTAAAACAAAGGCGACATGCCGATGAGAAACCCAAGTGGGATCGCAACGGCAGCGGCAAGCGTGTAGCCGATGACAACGCGAAGCAGCGAGTATCCCATCTGGATCCCGTAACCCATATCGTTAGTACCGGCGACATAGAAGGGATCAGTAAGCGTGTCCCAAAGCTCACTTCCGACTTGCGCCGGAGAAGGAAAGAGTGAACCGGGAGCCGGTGCGCTGTTTTCATCGGGAACGCTGATTCCGAGCGCGCGAATGCCACCTGCCGCGTCAATCATAGCGCGAGACAAGTTTAGCGAGGCGATCTGTTCGAGCTGCGGGAATTCAACCCCTTGTTTTGCATAATACTCGATATCTTCCGCGAGCATGTTCTTGCCCAATAGGGCATCTTTCTGTGTTTCAGAAAGCTTTACGCCAACCGGACCTGTGTTGGGCACATGCGTTGTGATCTGCCAGACTAAAAGGCCAATCACGAGGATAACCAGAGACAGTAATGTGCTGCGAATATCGAGTTTCTGGATCATTCCGCCACCCTATGAAATCTATAGAAAAGACGGGGCGCGCATGATCCAGGTCATGCGCATCCCGCAAAAATGCCGCGAGACAGATCTAGATCGTGCGACTGAATGGCTGGCCGTTGATGAAGTCCTGAGCCGCATTGGGAGCAAACTCACGGCCTTGGATCTCGACGGGTGCGTAAACATCCTGCTCCGCATCAGCGAAGGTCAGATTTGGATTGGCCGCCATCATCTCGCGCATACGCTCACGCGTCGTGGTCGTAAGAACCAAATCCTCGGCAAGCGATGCGTAGTTGGCATCACTTTCGATATAGTTCCAACGGCGAAGCTGAGAGAGGACCCAGGTGCCCATCGTTTGCGTTGGCAGGGGCATGAAAGAAATCCGATCTGGCACGTTCTTGATGTTGCCCTGACCGTCTGGGAAGACGCCCGTCAAAATCTGTTTCAAAATCTCTACGGGCTGATTTAGATAGTTTGCCGGCGCCATTGATTCCGCAAAGGCAACACGACCCTCGGATGTTTCCGCTGATGCGGTCGCTTCCAGAATAGATGTTGTCAGCGCTACGGTCGTGTTGGGGTTTTCTGAAATGAACGTCTCGGAAAGACCGAACACACAACACGGGTGTTGCTTCCAAAGATCAAGCGTCAGCTTGTGAATGAAGCCTACCTGGTCATAAACAGCACGCTGGCAGAACGGGTCAGGAGCCAAATAGCCGTCCACGTTCTCCGAACGCAGGTTTGCAACCATCTCGGGCGGTGGGACAACGCGGATTTGAATGTCACGGTCCGGGTCAAGCCCGGCATCGGCCACATAATTGCGCAGTAGCAGATTGTGCATGGAATACTCAAACGGGACCGCGAATTTGAACCCCTTCCAGTTCTTGGGATCCTGATTGTCGCGGTGCTTGTTCGCCAAGACAATTGCCTGTCCATTGGTGTTCACGTTGGACACCACTTTCCAGGGCTGCGCCGTCGAGCCAATTCCCAAAGACATCGCCATTGGCATCGGGAACAAGAGGTGCGAACCGTCGTATTCCCCGTTCAAACATTTGTCGCGTGAGACGGCCCATCCCGCAGTTTTCACGATATCAACATCAAGACCATAGCGTTGATAGAAACCAAGTGCATGACCGCCAATGATGGGTGTTGCGCAGGTGATTGGAACAAAGCCAAGTGTCAACTTGGTTTTCTCGAGGTTCTTGATCGCCTCCTCGGCCATCAACTGCAGCGATGAGAGAGGGAAAATTGTCGATACGGCTGCAAGAGCACCAGATACACCCGCGCTTTTCAAAAATGCACGTCGATTGATATCTGTCTTGAACAGGCCCTGCATGACAGAACTTTCAAGCGCCCGTGCCATGCCAAGTTCGGAATTCAGAGCCTGCTTTTCGCGGCGCTTCAAAATCTCCGCGTCTTCACGGGGTAGATCTTTGTATGGGTTCTCCGGCCCCGAAGAGGCCTCACCGCATTCGTTCCAAATGTCGATGTTCGGATTAAATGGATCCTTGAAATGCGTCATTCATCACCCCTCTGCGTGCGCCGATACAGGTTTGTACAGCTTCGTGATCAAAGTTATTTTGTGAGTAATCCTGGCTGAGGAAGGTCGCCCAGGATACGTTGCTAAAAGAACTAGAGAGGCTTCAGTGACAAAAAAAGAGCGCGCCGCCATTTTAGCGGAGTTTTAAAAAGCGTTATAGAACAAATGCTTGCACAACTCTTAGATTATGGTCTGTTACGATAATTCATAAATTACGATATTTCGTGTATTTGTAGCGGTGACCGTATTGAATATCATGGGTGAGATGGACACGAAGACCACAGAACAAACCCTGACGGATTATTTGGAGGCAATCCCGCTCGCGGCAATTCTCCTGGCTCCAACGCAAGATAAGATCATCAGCGCCAATAGCCGTGCGCGAAAGCTTTTGGCCTGCGACCAGGCGAACATCCCTAATTTTTCCCGATTTGTCGGTACAGACCTCCCAAAATTCCTGGTGTTTATCGACGAGGCTTTTCACAAAGGCTCGGCCTGGACGCGCAAAATTTCTCTGAGCGGTCAGAGTGACAACCTGATCCAATGCGAAATTCGAGCGCAATTGCATACGTCTGATCTGGGGTCTGAGCAGCCATTAGTGACCTTGCTCTTCTTGGAACTTGGAGAGCTGTCTCACCACGAGCAAATTTATGAAACAGAAAACCTTCATTTAGCTGGCTTGACCGGCTGGAAACATGCGCAAACTTTTTTTTCAGAACTTGAACTGCAAAATCAATTGATCCTGAATGCTGCAGGAGAAGGAATTTACGGGGTCAATACGAAAGGGCACGCAACCTTTGTTAATCGTGCTGCCCAAGAGATGTTGGGTTGGACCTCAGAAGACCTGCTGGGCAAAGTTGTTCACGATATTATCCATCATCACCATACAGATGGTAGAGTTCATCATTCTCATGATTGCCCGATTTACAAGTCGTTCCGGTTTGAAAAAGTTATGCGGGTTGAAGATGATGTCTTCTGGAGAAAGGATGGCAAACCCATCCAGGTGGAATATGTTTCGACGCCTATTTACGATCAACGTATTCTTGCAGGCGCCGTGATTGTGTTCCGGGACGTCACAGATCGTAAGTCGAACGAAAAAAAGCTCCTTGCGGCGATGACTGAAGTGGCGGAGCTGCGCGATCGCCTGGAACAAGAAAATGCCTATCTGCAATTGGAAATCACAAAGGAACGCGCGCATCACAACGTCATCGGTCGCTCTAGCGTCATTCAACAATTGCACGCAAAAATTGACCTCGTAGCACCTACCAACGCGCCTGTGCTGATTACCGGAGAGACCGGAACCGGAAAGACAATTGTCGCCAATGAAATCCATAAGAACAGCGGAAAAAAAGACCGTCCGTTGATCCACTTTAAATGCGGTTCAATGAGCCGGACTGCCATCGAAGCGGAACTTTTTGGCCGTTATGACAAAGCAGCCAATGGTCAGAAGACAAACATGACGTCCGGTGCCTTGGAGCTTGCGCACGGCGGAACCCTGTTCGTCGAAAACATCTGCGATCTACCGTTCGAGATTCAGCAAAAATTGCTGCAGGCATTGCAGGATGGCAAATTCAGGCGTGTTGGGGATCACCAATTCAGAAATCTCAATGTTCGGATTATCGCAGCAAGTACCAAGAATGTGGAGAAAGAAGTTTCAGCCGGGCGGTTCAGCGAAGATCTCTTTCTGACGCTCAATGTTTTTCCGATAGACTGCGTGCCACTGCGCGACAGGCGAGAGGATATTCCGGATCTTGTGACGCATCTTCTTTCTCTGGCCTGTGAACGGCTTAACCGACGCATTCCAATCGTAACGGAACGCACGATGCGTATGCTCAGCGAATATGCCTGGCCGGGCAATATAAAAGAACTGCGGAACGTGATTGAACGCGCAGCAATTGTTTCAATTGGTGGAAAGTTACTGATTGAACTTGGTGCGACCGGAGAAAAACGCGCTCAAAGTGTCAAGACGGTTAGAACCGAGCACGAAATGCAGCTGGAAATTCGAGCAAACATTGTGTCTGCTCTTCGAGAAACCAAAGGCAAGGTCTCCGGCAAAACCGGTGCTGCAGCGCTTTTGGGTATTGAACCCACCACGCTTTACTCGCGAATTAAGAAGTTTGAGATTGAAAAAAACGAATGGCAGCATTTGGAACTCGGGTGACGAACATCGCGGCTGGGTCAACCATCAGAATTCTCTGTCACCTGAGACGATTCCATAAGGATCAAACCCGCACTTCCGCAACCTTGCAACCATATCAATCCGCCTCCATCGCCTGATTGATTTTATCGTTGCTGGTGTGAAGCGGTTCGGCAAGCTCAAGGACTGGAGACATATGGCAATACGATAGGACCGTTGCGCAGACATCTTTATGGCCGCAATAGCAATCGCAGCAATCATAGTATGCTGGATTTAATGAATCCTGAGCCTAGCTCCCGGTTTTTCCATTGGCAGTATAGCGAAGGTGCCGTCTTGCTTCTTCTCCAATGTGTTGTTGACGATGCCATTTGACAGCATGTGCCACCAGTTTATCCGACCGCCTTCCAGCGGTTGATAGCGCACCCGTACAGTCAGCCCAATCGTTATAGGATATAACAAGACCCGCGTTGAACTTAAACCGGGCGGCTCCAAGGATTAAAACACGTGGACCCGTCCAGTCGTTAGATTTTGTCAGAAAGCTGAAGTGATAAGAGGCATACCCGTACGTGCCGTCAAAGACCGGTTTTTGAAAAGTCCAGTGATAGGCTGTGCCGTCCTTCAGAAAGTGATCTGTTAGCATCCTTTTGATTTCGGCAGGGCCGGTAAACAATCCATAGAAATAGTCATCATAGGTGCCGTTGTCGTTAAAAAGTGCAGCAAATGCCGCTGCATCTTCCTGCTCGAGCGCGCGGGCGAACTTATCCAGAAATTCAGTGAATATGATTGTCATCTTGCTGTGTAACCGCCTTCCGCCATGGTCTCGGATCCGGTGACAAATGATGAGATAGCATCAGAGGCCAGGTACGCCACCGCGCTTGCAACTTCGTTGGGCAATCCAAATGACCCATTGGGTATCGGGCGCGCAAGGTCGATTTAACCTCCGCGACGGTGTCGCACATCACTCCTTGAGCGTCGATGCTGTCAAGCAATGTGTCGGCCATGTCTCTATCCGTTAAACCCGGCAATACTCCCGTTACGCGGTGTTTTGGCCGCGCTCCAGCAGTTCGACGGCAGCTGATTTTGTCAACATGCATAACGCTCCTTTACTTGTAGAGTATGCGGTTGCAAGACAGCAACTGGTCGCGAACCCGATCCACGAAGCTCAGCATGTGATCAGGCCAACGTGACCGGACAGATTGAAAAGTGATTTTCTCATGATGAGTCTCTGCAGGTATGCGGCCAAAGCCGCCGAATGATTTATCAATCCGAACGGCGGCTTTTGCACGTCGCGAAAAAGCATTGGAACAGTCAAAGACCCTTAGAAGGCTCCACTTTCAATAGCTCAAAGGTTTTTTGCCCGTCTGCGTTAAACTTTTGAACTAAGTCACCATCGCGCACGACCGTAAGGCAACGGTACCGACCTTTGTCGGCTGCCATGGATACACAAACCTGGTCCGTATCGGTAATGGCAAAAGCTCCCGAACCTTGCCAGCCTGCATTGGTCAGTTCGCCGCTCACTACATTTGTCGGGTCATAATAAAAGCGAAACATCTTCTTTCCTGATTTTGCCGTAACGCTATTGCCGACCAACAACTCAGCAATCTGATCGGCGTCTAGCTTTTCGCCGCCGGTCGCCAGCGCTACTTCTAGGTCGGATTGTGCAAAGGCCGCGCCACTTGCAGAGGTCATGGCAAAAGCCAACACAAGCGTTTTAAGTTTCATCATTTCTCTTCTCCTAAGTCTGTAAAAGGGCACGTAAGAAAGGGTGACCCGCAAGTTGGAGGCTAGTCGGGGAATAGGAACGGCGCTTAATCGGAAGCTGATATTTTCTGACAAAGAAATGACAATTGGCAAAATCCGTTGAGGTAAAAGCAAAGCCGGTTGTACGTTAGCAAGCATGTACAGATTTGCAGAATTTGAACTCGACCCGACGAAAGGCCTGAGCCGCAACGGACAGCAAGTAGCATTGGAGCCTCAAGCACTGCAGCTACTTGAGTTCCTGATAGGGCACCGCGAGCGTGTTGTCACGAAAGAAGAAATTATTGATGAAATCTGGTCGGGAAACGCCATAACGGATGCGGCGCTCAACACACGAATCCGGTCTGTTCGAAAGGCTTTGGGCGATAGCGCCGCGAGTTCTGAGTACATCAAAACATTCCCGAAGCGCGGTTTCCAATTCGTGGCGCCTTTGGAAACGGACACTTCGGAAAAAAAGCCGTTCTTCCAAAATCACATCCGACTGGCAGTTTCCGCGAGTGCAGCGCTGTTTCTCGCAATTTTTGTGTTCTTGCAGTTCGCACTATTCGAAGGCGAAAAACTGTCGGAAAGCGAAACGCCCTCGCTGGCAGTTGTTCGGTTTGATAATCTCAGTGGAGAAGACGCGGAGCAGTACTTTGTTGACGGTCTTACGGACGACCTGACCGCTCATCTATCGCGTAATCGCGATCTCTTTGTGATCTCCAGTTCAACTATGGTTTCTTATGCAAAGGAGGAGGTAAGCCCCATCGAGATTGCCCGTGATCTGGGGGTCGACTACCTAGTACGTGGCAGCGTAAGACGCGCTGGCGATCAAGTCCGCGTAAGCGGCGAACTCATCGACGTAGGTGCCAGCGAAACAATCTGGGCGGAGGTGTTCGAACGGCAACTCACAGCCATCTTCGCCGTTCAGGATGAGATCAGCCAATCTATTGCGGGTCAGTTGCTGCCGGAAATTTATCTTTCAGATCAGACCCGCTCAAAAGGCAAACCAACCGAAGATATGGGAGCATGGGACCTGTATATTCGTGGTCGTGCGCATCAGGCCGAATTCAACAAAGAATCTCAGGAGGAGGCTGCATCAACCGCTCGACAAGCCATTGCCGCCGACCCCGAATTTGCCGCTGCCTACAGTTTGTTGGCTCGCGCACTTGGGACAATCTTTTTCTTTCAATGGGCAGACAGCCCGCAAGACACGTTGATATCTGCAACTGAAGCGGCAACGCGAGCAATTGAACTCGATGACCAAGACGCTCAAGCATACGCAGCCCTTGGATACATCAATCGCTTCACTGGGGATGCCGAACCTGCCATCGCTAATCTGGAACTTGCTGTAGCGCTGAATCCTAATGATGCTCGCATTCGTTTGGAATTGGCTCATACATATGACTGGTTTCGTATGCAGGATAAGGCGTTGCCGGAAATCGAGATTGCAATCAAACTAAGCCCGCGCGACCCAATGCTGCAAAACATGTATTTTTACAAAGGACATATTCTGTTCCATCTGGGCCGCTACGAAGATGCGCTGGAAGCTGCTCGTCAGTTGGGCGTCGTCGCGACGAGTAAAACCTGGCGACTGTTCCACTATCTTCTGCGCGCTGCCAATTTTGCTGAGTTGGAAAAGTCCGAAGAAGCATTGGATGCAGTGGAAGCCGCGTTGCGCATCAATCCCAAACTTTCAATTTCCGCGATGCAGAGACAGTTCGCCGGATCGAAGAACCACCCGGAGAATAGAAAGGTCTGGTTGGCAAGTTTGAAGAAAGCTGGTGTGCCGGACTGAGTCCGAGAGAAAGAGAAAGCCGAAAAGCGGACGTTTCCGCGTCGTTCAGGATCGGTCACAAAGGGCTCGCTTCGGACCTTGGTTTGGTTCTTTCCAAGGTCGGTTTCCGAGAAGCGGTCATTCAAGTATGTCAGGTGGACAGCCGCAACGCGCTGAAAGCTACGCAATGTGAGAGACTTTGGATATCGACTTTGAGTTCGGAGATGACATCGAAGCCTGAATTTTGAACAACAGCTTCCCGGAAGCGGCTCTTCAACATCGTCAACCTAACGACAGCAGTGCGGCCTAATGCTGCCATTCGGCAAAGGTCCGCTTTAAACAATTGAAAATGCTATTCGGGCTCCTCGGTTGAGTGCATCTGCCAAGGAGTTCCTAGGTGTCTCTACGTAAGAGTTAACGCTTTGTTCGCGATATCAAACTATTAACTGCAGTTAAGGAAACTTAATTGTGAGGCAGCTAACATGTTGAAAGCTCTTTCATTGAAAAAAATGATTGGTATCGGCTTCGGACTTATTCTGATGCTTATGGCCGTACTCGCGGTGATGTCGTTTCGTGGCACGACGATACTCGGCGAAACTTTTACTGAATACCGTCAAGCAGCCCGTGAGAGTCTGCTTCTGAATGAAGCGAAAAATGATCTCTTGAGCGCCCGTCTTGGCGTGATGCAATACCGCATCACCAATGATGACGTGTTTGCACAACGGGTGGCGGACCGGATGACAAACCTGCTCGCCCTTAATGATGAAATCGCCGCGTTCATGTTGGACCAAGGTAAGGTGTCGCAAATTACCAGCCAGGAAGGCAGGCTTCTAGATTATAAGACAGGCTTTGCGGACGTGGTTGAAATTCAAAACCGTCGCAATGAAGTTGTTCCCATAATGAACGGTGTTGGCCGTGATGCCCGCGCAACAATGACACGCATCATCGATAGCGCTTATAAAGACGGCGATATCGAAGCAGCTTATTACGGCGGCAACGTTCAGCAGCACCTAATGCTCTCTCGATATTACGGCGAGAAGTTCTTGCTCGAGAACCGCCCTGAGGATCGCGACCGCACCTATGCGGAACTCGAAACCGTCCGCGAGACGATGGGCACGCTTGACGTGAATTTGCAGAACCCTGAAAGGCGGCAGCTCGCAGCCCAGTTTAATGAGAAGGTGAGTGCATTTACGACCCATTTTGACGAAGTGGTTCAGCTTATCGAGACCCGAAATGCCATTCTATCGGACCGCCTGGATGCGATCGGACCGGACCTCGCGGCCGGTTATGAAAATGTCCTGAATACTGTCGTCGATACGCAGAACACTTTGGGTCCACAGGCATCCGCGCAGGTTTCTGGCACAGTACGAACCACAATAATGCTCGCATTGGGCGCTTTGGCGCTCGGCGTGGTCATTGCGTTCTTAATGGGACGCAAGCTTTCCGGTTTGATCGCCGCCGTCGCAGCGCGGATGAACGAGCTTGCCTCAGGTAATCTCGATATCGAGATCGCTGGCGACAATCGTAAGGATGAGCTTGGCGAGATGGCACGCGCGCTGCTGGTTTTTCAAGAGAATGGTCGCGAAAAAGAACGGCTGCAAGCAGAGCAGGAGCGAACCGCTGCGGACGCAGAGACTGAGAAGCGTCGAGTAATGAACGCAATGGCGGATAAGTTCGAAGCTGACGTTAACGGTGTTGTCACTGCCGTTTCCAGTGCGGCCCAACAACTGGTCGGATTGGCTAATACGTTGACCGCATCAGCTAATCGCGCCGGTGACCGATCGACGGCCGTGGCTTCGGTCTCTGAAGAAGCGTCGACGAATGTCGGCACGGTCGCGGCAGCATCAGAAGAGATGTCCAATTCCATTGCCGAGGTATCGCAGCAGGTTGGCCAAGCAGCCGATATGACAAACACTGCTGCCGAAAGCACTGATCATAGCGCTCAGATGGTTGGGAAGCTCGCATCAAGTGCTCAAACAATAAGCGAAGTGATCTCCATTATCTCGGACATTGCCGAGCAGACAAACCTTCTGGCCTTGAATGCGACAATCGAAGCAGCTCGCGCCGGCGAAGGTGGAAAGGGATTTGCAGTTGTTGCAAGCGAGGTAAAAAACCTCGCAAATCAGACAGCCAAGGCGACCGAAGAGATATCCGCTCAGATTTCGGAAATGCAAGGCGATACCGATGGCGTGGTGAACGCCATTGAGAAAATCGGCTCTATGATTAAAGAGCTTAACGGCACGTCTTCCTCAATCGCGGCTGCTGTTGAAGAGCAGCACGCGGCTACGAAGGAGATTGCGCGCAACACTCAACAAGCTGCCGATGGCACGAAACAGGTTTCGGCGGATATTACGGAGGTCTCCTCCGCAGTGCATGAGACCGAGCAAGCGGCGAGTGAGGTGATGACGGCTTCGTCACAACTCGTCCGCGAGTCAGAGCGCCTGCGCGAAAACGTGTCGGAGTTTCTATCGACCGTCAGGGCCGCCTAAACATTTAAGACGTGCGCACCTGAGCTTCCACGTTTTAATCAATAACGATAAATCAGCCAATTATCTGCCCCATTCACGGCGAAGCTACGACAGCTTCGCTGTGAACACGGATCCTTTTTCGGAACAGGCGTCGAGCTTGCTGGCATTAGAGTCGTCTGATTACAGAAAAGTCCTGCGATAGCAGTCAATCGCCGCAAGCGGGCGAATGGGCAAAAAGGGCTCGAAGCGGCCGTTGACCGTCTATTCAGCAATGCTGGCTCTTGCCCGACAACCCCAACAAGGGGATCGATGATTTCCCTCCGGATCATCCAATCAACCATGATCGTAGGGACAGCGTCGACGCACGAGTGGAAGGTTACACAGGCGTCGGGAACGGCTGCAGTGTGCCCAAAGCCTCAGCCCGGCACTTTAGTTCGGATCATTCGCCCCCGAAAAACGGATGCGGCCCTTCGAACGGGCCAACCGGAACATATTCGCTTGTAAAGCTCGCCGTTTCACTGTCGAAGCTGTGCAGCAAAAACCCACCGGGCTCCATGAAAAACTCCGATGCTCCGTCGGGCCTGTGATCGAGTGCAACACTGTGGGCGGGTGAGGGGGCAATCACCATGGGTGAAGGCGCTGTCTGACGATAAATAAACCGGTGAACATGGCCGCATATGATCAACCGCGCTGCCTGATGCTCCGATACGACGGAGAGGAAAGCGTCAGGATCCTGGAGTTTGATTGCATCCATATGCGCGATCCCGCAGTCAAACGGCGGATGGTGGATTGCGATCAAGACCGGCTCCCCTTTCAGGCGATCGAGCTCTTCGGAGAGCCATTTCAGGGTTTCGGGTGCCAATCGGCCGTAGGATTTTCCTTCGTCAAGACTATCAAGCGCGAGGACATCGAGGTTCCCGATCCGGCAGCGAAAATTGAGCGGGCCCTCTTCAGGCAGATAATCATGCTTTGAGAGCGTAGCGCGCAATGTCTCCCGGTGATCATGGTTTCCGGGAAGAACAAAGATCGGCATCTTGAGGGGTGACAGGATGCTCTGGAACCGCTCATAGGCTTTTTGAGTTCCGTGATCCGTCAAATCCCCGGTAATGATCATACCGTCGATCGGGCCGATCTTCGGCAAAATATCGACGATATACCGGACGGCTCTCTCCAGATGGAGGGCCGTATCGACCACACCATAGGCAACCATCCCTTCGTCAACGATATGGGTATCTGATAGCTGTAGGATTTTCGTAATAGGCATGAACTTATTCAGCAATCTGCAGGATTTTGTCAGGATTGATAACGAGGCCGATTTGAGCGTCGACGTCAGGTGGGGCATCGCCGGAATAGATCACCTGGAGGGGCTCGGCGTTTGCGCCTTCAATCTGGAAGACGAAGTGCGTTCCAAGGAAAACCCGGCTCTTTACAATACCCTTGAGCGTTGCCTCGCCCGAAGATGACAGATCGATCGATTCACCGCGGACGAAATAAGAGTGCTTCCCGGTTGCGCCATCGGGGAGCTTGATCGAGCCGCCCGGCATTTCCAGTCTTCCGTCGTTGAAGATGCCGTTGAGTTTCACTGCGCCCCCGAGAAACGTTGCCACAAACGTGTTCTTCGGATGTCTGTAGAGTTGTTCGGGGGTATCGATCTGTTGGATCACACCGTTTTCCATCACCGCAATCCGATCGGCAATCGCCATTGCCTCCGATTGATCGTGCGTGACAAAAACCGAGGTGATGGAGAGTTTCCGCAAGGTTTCAGCAAGTTCGTCTCTTAAAGCTTCCCTGAGGCTCGCATCGAGCGCGGATAGTGGTTCATCGAGAAGGAGAACCTTCGGATTGGGCGCGACCGCTCGTGCAAGTGCCACACGCTGGCGCTGGCCGCCCGAGAGCTGTTTGACGGATCTATCCGCAAGATCCTCCAATCGACACAAGGCAAGGACTTCTAAGACCCGCTCTTTGCGCGAGGAAGCACTGTCTCCCCGGATTTTCAGGCCGTAAGCGATGTTTGTTTTGACATCCATATTCGGGAAGAGCGCATAGGATTGAAACACCATTCCGACAGTGCGTTTTTCAATGGGAAGAGCCGTCACATCCTCTTCATTGAAGAAAACTTTGCCGCCTTCATCGGAGGTTTCGAGCCCGGAAAGAATACGGAGCAGCGTGGTCTTTCCACAACCGGACGGCCCCAAGAGCCCCATGATTTCACCCGGTTCAATCATAAGGTCGGACGGCATCAGCGCCCGCGTGCCATCGGGAAACGTCTTCGCGCAACCTTCGAGCGTGATGGTTGTGCCCAAACTCAATTCTGGACCCTTTGAAGATAGCTTGTTGCCCATTGCATGCCGACGAGAAGCGGCACGATCATGATGAAGAAGACCAGCGTATAGGCGGACGCAATTTCAAGACGCATGGAGGCGTAACTGTCAGCAAGCCCGACCGGCAGGGTCTTCGTGAGCGGCGTATGCAGCATCCATGTCAGGTTAAATTCTCCAATCGAAAGCGTCACAACAGTCAGCGATCCGGCAAGGATGCCAGGCAGGGCATTCGGTATGGCGATGTCGCGAAACCGTTGAAAAGGTGTGGCACCGAGCGACGAGGCACCTTCTTCCAGCGTTTTAAGGTCAATGGAGGCAAAAACGGCCAGCACGGATCGGATCATGAAGGGGAGGGTATAGAGGACATGCCCGACCAGGATGAAGGTCCAGGAGATGCGGAAACCCTTCATCGTTCCGTAAAGCTGGAGAAGCGCGAGCGCGAGGGCAAGGCCCGGCACGGAAAGCGGGAGCGACACGAATTCTTCAACGAGCCGTGCCCCGCGGCCGCTCCAGTTGTTGAGCGCGTAAGCGGCGGGGACGCCGACCAGAAGCGTTGCGAACAGACAGGAAAAGGCAATGAGAAGCGACAAGAGGATGCTGTCTGCGTAAAGGACCCAGACTTCGCCGATCCACCTCAGCGTGACGCCGCTCTCCCATATGCCTTTGAAATAGTTGACCGTGATGCCCGCCAGGATCGACATGATCGCGGGCACGATCAGAAAGGCGCACGCCATCAGCGTGATGACAATCTGGAAGGTGAGACTGGCCTGTCGCGTCATCTCATCACCCCGCTGCAGCAACCGCCGTGCCGCTGAAGGAGCGGCTGATCAAAAGCAGCACCCAGGTGACAAGCCCAAGGATGACGGATAGCGCGCAGGCCATCGTGATGTTCGCCGACAAGGTGAACTCGGTGTAGATCACCATCGGCAAGACATCGATGTCGGTTGCAAGCGTGAAAGCGGTGCCGAACGCCCCCATCGCCGTTGCAAAGGCCATGGCGCCCGTTGCGAACAAGGCTGGCGCGAGGCCGGGTAGCGTGACATCGCGCAGAACCTGGATCGGCTTTGCGCCGAGTGATCGCGCCGCTTCTTCAATGGCCGGGTCGAGTTTTTCGACCGCCGCCATCACCGTCAAAAGGACGCGCGGAATTGAGAAATAGAGATAGCCGAGGAAGAGCCCCACCATTGTGTAGGCAAAGACGACGCGAACGCCGAAAAGCCCGGTCGTGATATCGTTGGTGAGCCCTTGTCTGCCGCCGAGAAGAATAATCAGGAACCCGATGACGACCCCTGGAAACGCGAGGGGGAAGGTAAGAAGCGAGATCAGGATGGAGCGCCCGGCAAAGTGATTGCGGGTGAGAAAAAGGGCAGCCGTCGTGGAAATGAAGAGCGCTGTAAACGTGACCAGGGCCGACACCACCACCGTGTCCAGAAGGCTGCGCATATAGCGCTCGTTTGTGAGGATCTCCAAATAGATTGCAAAGCCGGATTCCCCCTCAATGGAAGCAAATAAAAGCCGCACGAGGGGCAATGCCAGAAAGGCGATACTGAAAATCGCAAGCGGCAGAAAGCAAAGGATGGAAAAACGCGGGAGCATGGTTGGTTTTGACTGGGAAGCAATGTCCCGGTCACGAACCCGACTTCGGGTTCGCAACCGGGTGTTTTTGGTCTTCGGTTATCCGGACTATTTCACTTCAGCGAGATAGCGCTCGCCAAAAGCTTTTTGAACTTCTTCCATCTTGGCGTAATCCACCGGAGTTGCACGCTCATATTCGCTGTCCGGCAGGAACTTTGCCGCAACCTCTTCAGGCAACTCGACGGAACGGGCCGGTTTCAAATAGGCGTTGGTCCAGATCGCCTGACCTTTGTCCGACAGGATAAAGTCAAGGATTTCCTTGCCCTTTTCCGGGTTCGGACCGTTCTTCACAAGGCTCATTGTGTAGGGAACGACAACGCTTCCTTCGCAGGGAAGGACGAATTCAAAATTCCCGTCTTCCGTGTATTTCCCGCGATAGGCGTTGAAATCATAGTCGAACAGGATCGGGATTTCGCCGGAAACGACTCGGGCGTAAGAGGTTTGCTTCGGGACGATTGGATCGTTTTTGGCAAGCTCCTGGAAGAACTCAATCGCCTTGTCAAAGTTATCGAGCGAGCCGCCAAAAGCGCGGTTCACCGCAACAGCGCCCGCATAACCGACGAACGCGCTGGACGGATCAAGATAACCGACCATGCCTCGATACTCCGGTTTCTTGAGATCGGCCCAGCATTTTGGAACCGGGGCGCCCCCAAGCGCGTCCTTGTTCACAAAAAGGCCGAGCGTTCCGTAGTGGATCGTGAACCATTTGCCATCCGGGTCTTTCAAACCATCGGCAATATCGTCAAAGCCCTTTGGTTTATAGGCAGCAGCAACGCCCTCATTGCCGGCTTTGATGCCGGTCGTGACGCCATAATAAGCAATATCGGCAACCGGGGCCTCTTTTTCAGCAAGCAACTGGCTGAGCGTTTGACCGGAATTCTTGTTGTCGTGCGGCAGCTTGTAGCCGAGTTCGGTTTCAATTGCCTTCAGCATAGAGGCCCAGTCCGCCCATTGGGGCGGGCAATTGTAGCAGATCGCATCAGCGGCCTTTGTGACGGGCGCTGAAACAATGAACGTTGCTGCCAAGGCTGCGGCAAGTATATGTTTCATGGGTCGACTCATTTCGTTTGATTGATGTTGAGTGGAGTGGTGGCGACAGCCGACGGATGAGTTGCAGCTCTTTCGTCGGCAATTTTCGTCCGATAGGGCGCAAGGCTGTTCCCGGATCGAAATTCGAATGGAAGCGTGATCAATGTGGGCTCCGGACCCGGTTGGTCTGGAGCGTTTTGGTCTGATGATTTGCCGGTAAGGCCGGAGATCACGAGCTTTGCCGCTGTGCGTCCCATGGCCCGGCACGGTGTGCTGACCGTCGCGAGGTTTGGCTCCACCAGATCGGCAATCGCAATCCCGTCAAAGCCAACGACACTGACGTCCTCCGGTACACGTTTTCCAAGCGCTCTTAATGCGCGAATGCAGGAAAGCGCCAAAAGGTCGTTTGACGCAAAGAGCACGGATATGTCGGGATCGTCGCGAAAAACCGCCGATAGCGAGACTTCCAGGTCCTTTGGCGCGTAGTCGACCTCGATCAAACCCGGCTCGCGCAAGCCGCTGTCTCTGAAGGCTGCGCAAAATCCGTCATAACGCGCCTTGGAACGGTCCGACGAGTTGAAGTGAACGGCAACAAATGCTGCTTTTTTGTGATTGAGTTCAATCATCTTGTCGCCGACAAGCCTTGCGGCTGCGACGTTATCCACCCCGACCGCAGAGTGTTGAATGTCGCCAGAATGATTGAAGATGAGACAGTGAGGCGTGCTTGTTTGCCGCAAGAGATCCAGGGCCGCGCTCTCGTGGGGATCCGATACGGTGAGGATGACGCCATCCACCTGTCTTGAAATGAGCGTCTTCAAGCCCGCAAGTTCTGCATCCGCATTATAATTTGAGCAGATCAGGATGATCTCATAGCCAAGCTCTGATGCCGCTTCCTGAATGCCTTCAATCGCATCGGCAAAGACCGGATTCGTCAATGTCGGGACAAGGACAGCAATCGCCTTCGATTGATTGCTCTTGAGGGAGCGGCCCATTTCATTGAACTGGAACCCGAGAGCTTCGACCGCTTCTTCGACCTGTTGCCGCTTCTCAAGGCTGGTCGGGCCGGAATTGTTTAGAACGCGGCTGACGGTGGCAATGCCGCATCCTGCCAGTTCAGCAACGTCTTTGATTGTCGGTTTGCCGGTCACGCCGCTTTCCGCTCAAGTTCCGCCCAAAATGGAAACGTTTCCACAGTGAACACCGGTTACATTTCACTTATGTGACAGGCAGGTCGTTTTCCATCCTCGGGGTGAGGGCGCTGGGACGGGCGAGGGGAGCGTCTGAATTGAACCCAAACGATCCGATGTCGTTCGTGCAGAATTGACCTTGGCGGAATCGCATGTAGCGTAACGATGACTCTTATCGGAGCACATGCGTGAATAACGGACCTGTAGAAATCTACCACCCTCGTGCGACAGCATTTCGCGCGATTTGGGAATGTGATGGCATCAAATTCAAGGTCTACGATCTACTGGCTCATGGTAAGACTGTGACCGCCGACATGATTGAATCCGCGAGGACCTTCCTGCACGAAACGGTTGTCCCTGATGTGGAGAACATGGGTGATAGCAATGACTTGGGTTTCGTCATTATCCACCCTGGTGATCTCGGGCTGACAATAGCAGCGCAATGGTGGGCGCAAGGATCGGTCCTTTGCCAACGGATCTATCGTCACCAGTATGATGAGGCTGC
Source organism: Pseudomonadota bacterium (assembly GCA_039181265.1). Lineage (GTDB taxonomy): Bacteria > Pseudomonadota > Alphaproteobacteria > Rhizobiales > JACESI01 > JBCDCU01. The sequence continues at coordinate 49,622 of JBCDCU010000002.1, forward strand.
TCCTTTAGATACGATCAAGCGCCCCGCCGTGGCATGTGTTTGGGAACTGGAGATCATTCAGGCCGAGCAAGCGATCTGGCGTGAAACAATGATGACGTCAAAACCAGACAAGTCTGCCTACCTTAATACGGTCGCAACCTGAATCCCTAGGGCAGCTTTGCCCACTCTTTGACCTTGGACTGAGAGCACGCATGTGAAAAAAATGGGCGGTCTTTTGAAAAAGATATCAACGCATTCAAGCAAAGGCTCATACGATATGGCCCACATCGTTTTTTATGAAAAGCCAGGCTGCATCGGTAATGCCCGGCAAAAGAAGCTTCTGGAGCGTTCCGGACATCAGCTGGACGTGCGGGACATGACAACAACGCCATGGACGCCTGATCTCCTGCGTCCCTTCTTTGGCAAAAGGCCCGTCACCCAGTGGTTCAATCTGTCTTCGCCGCGCGTGAAGTCGGGAGAGGTGAAAGCCGATACGTTAAGCGCCGATCAGGCCCTGGACGTCCTTTGCGCCGATCCGCTTTTGATCCGCCGCCCGCTCTTGAAAGTTGGCGACGAATATGAGGTCGGCTTTGAAATGGATCTCATCGACGCATGGATTGGTCTTCATGATGATGAGGCAGAGGTTGGTGAAGGCTGTCCCCGCGAGACATTGAAAGCATCGTCTCGCACGAAGACCAGTTAGCGCATGGTCAAACGGGCGGCGGGCACCGAACGCTGTCCTGCTGACATCGATTGTGCAAGAGCCGTCGGCCTCAAGATCATCAGCTGTTGAATGCTGCACATTGCACAAAGGGCAGCTCTTCAGCGATTGATGCTTAAAAGCCCGATCTCTAAGGTCAAGGAATGATCGATCCTATCTCTTTCCTTCTCTTCACAGCTGCCAGCGTAACCGCTCTTGCAATTCCCGGCCCGACAATCGCCCTGGTGATCACCCGGTCACTATCTGACGGGCGACACATCTCAGTGCCACTCGCTATCGGCATAGGGCTTGGCACACTCGTCGGATCAACTGCGGCCATTGCCGGGGCTGGAGCGGTCCTCCTTGCCTCCGCTTCCGCGTTCACCGCCGTAAAACTGATCGGTGCGGCCTACCTCATTTATCTCGGGATCATGCTCTTCACTGCTGAACCGACACCTCCGGATGTCGGTGTTCAACAAAAGCGGGGTTCGACGCTGAAGGGACTACGAGATGCCTTCTTCGTTACCCTGTTGAACCCAAAGAGCATCGCTTTTTCGGCTGCCTTTATTCCCCAGTTCATCGGGTCGGACGGCAGCTATATATGGCAGGCAACTATTTTGGTGGTCACCTTTTCAATCCTGGCAACGGTGAACGGACTCGCCTTTGCGTTCGGAACAGATATCTTGCGGCGCTTTATCAGGCGATTAGCCGTTCTTCGTTGGATGAACAGGATTGGTGGCAGTTTTTTGGTCGCATCAGGAGTGGCAGGCCTGTTTCTCAAACGTCCGGCTGTTTAAGGGATTGCAGTAGGGCTTGCCCGTGCATGGCAGGTCTTCCCAATGTCCTCTTTCAGGGACGATTGGAAATCCTATTGGGTGCCACGGGTAAAAGCACTACGACCTAGATCGCGGTTTTGATCCTAGATGACCTTGTCGGTTTTAGGTCATTTTGCCGATGTGCGAACTCAGCCATTTTCCGAGATCCGTTGCTGTATGAATGACTTCCGGGTGATCATTGCGAATTACGCTGTTCGGCATGCTGGAGTGTTCAGCATCGCTCGGCTCTTGAACGATTGTCCGTCCGCCCATATCGTAGATGACTTGCGCGCCACGCATGCCATCCGTCAGCATGCCCGAGAGGACTACTGCGATTGCTCTGTCCTTATATTCAGCTGCCAGCGTCATAAACATGGCATCGATCGAGGGCCTGAAACCAGAGTCGCGGACGGGTTCGGAAAGATGTATTTTACCGTTTCTGAAAAAGCCGTGCATTGCTCCTGGCAAAACGTAGATCCATCCCTTTTCTAACGTTTGGTTGTCTTCGGCCCGTTTGATTTTGAGATTGCTCTCGGATTGCAGAGCTTCGGTAAGCACCGCACCTTGCATGCTGTGAACGCCAATCACGATCGGAGCATTGAGACGATCGGGTAACTCTGCAATTAGAGATTGTATAGCCGCAAGCCCGCCAGCGGACGCGCCGATCGCAACAACAAAATCTTGCCTTTTGTCTGACTTCAAAAATTCTTCACTTTCAAGGCGAGACTGTCATTGTGGTCGTCGCAGAGTGAATAAATGTTTGGCAGATAAAGCTACGCCATATTGGCAGCGTCTGCGCAATGTACATTACCGCTACACGGTCTCTCGTTGTTAAGCAAGAAATTTGCAAGAATTGAAGTTTGTAAACTTCGTTGGCAATCGAAAAATATTTGGTCGTGTGCCAAATTAAGTCTGAAATGTGTATTTGCAGTCTCTGTTTTTATCTTTACATGGCGCTGAAGATAACAAAACGATTGATAATTCTTATGAAACGTGATCTACGTCCAATAACAGCTTGCGCGTAGATGCCTCTTTTCCAGCAGCTGATGATCTTCCAGCGCTCATCGTTTTGATCCGTTGTCGAAAGATGCCCTTGAGGCAAAACAAACGGACGCTGTTCTGCGCGAGCTTCCATAAAAACAAACGCCGCGCCGCGCTTTAAGCGCCATAAATGCGGCTGATTGACAGGATTATTTGACCGATTTTAAAAGTTTCGGCCTTGCCGAACCCCTGCTTCGTGCTCTCAAAGCCGAAGGATATGAAACACCCACTCCAATCCAGACCCGGGCCATTCCGGTTCTCTTGAAAAACCAAGATGTCGTTGGTATCGCCCAGACAGGCACCGGCAAGACCGCCGCCTTCACGCTGCCCGTTCTTAACCGCATTATTGAAGACAAATGCAAGCGCGTGCCGAAAGCGTGCTCGGCCTTGATTCTGGCGCCAACCCGCGAACTTGCCGCTCAGATTGTGCAGACCATTCAAGTTTACAGCCAATTTACTCAGGTGAGTGTCGCGCTCATCGTCGGCGGTCTGAGTTCAGGCCCTCAGGTAAAAATCATGCGTGGCGGTGTCGATATCATCGTTGCAACGCCCGGCCGCCTGCTCGACCATATGGATACCGGAGCCATCACTCTCGACTGGACCAAAACGGTTGTCCTCGACGAAGCCGATCAGATGATGGATCTCGGCTTCCTTCCGGACATTCGCAAAGTCGTGCAGAGCATACCTTCGAGCCGTTCGACGGCACTCTTTTCAGCGACCATGCCGAAAGAAATCAGACGGCTTGCAAATGATTTTCTGGATAATCCCGTTGAAGTTGCCGTTGCCGCGGCTTCAAAGCCGATTGAACGCATCGAGCAGAGTGTGCAGTTGGTTGAGCGTAGCGAGAAGCGCACGGTTCTGACTGAACTTGTCTCGGAGGAAGATGTAGAAAGCGCGGTCGTTTTCACCCGCACGAAACGCGGTGCGGACAGGATCAGCTGGCATCTGAAAGACGCCGGGTTTGCGGTTGACGCAATCCATGGCAACAAGAGTCAGGGGCAGCGCGCCCGGGCCTTGAAGCAATTCAAGAACGGTGAGATCGCCATTCTGGTGGCGACCGACATTGCTGCGCGCGGGATCGACATTGATGGTGTCTCCCATGTCTTCAATTTCGATCTTCCGGAAGTGCCGGAGGCTTATGTCCACCGGATCGGGCGGACGGCGCGCGCGGGACGCTCCGGCGTCGCGATTTCCCTTTACGAAGCGTCGGAGTCTCATTTGCTGAGGGCGATTGAAAAGCTCACGGGAAGCAGGATCGAAGGCAGACCGAGAAGAAAGAAAGACCAGCCTTCACGGGCCCGTACCCCCGCTGGGCACGTGGACGGCAAGCCCCGCTTTAAGAAAGCGGCGGCGTAAAGAAATCAACGACACACAAACCGTGTGTTTTGAGAAAAGCTATTTGACTAGGAGATCTCTAAAATGGCGACAGGAACAGTAAAATTTTTTAATGGAACCAAAGGGTTCGGCTTCATCGAGCCAGACGGCGGAGGCAAGGATGTCTTCGTTCACATCAGTGCCGTAGAACGTTCGGGGCTGAACGGGCTCCAGGAAAACGACAAAGTGCACTTTGAACTCGAAACAGATGAAAGACGCGGGAAAACGTCTGCAGTTAATCTCAAAATGGCGTCATAGCGCATTTGAAACCGGCACAATGCTTATCGAGCCGGTAAGCGAGTGGAATACAATACACTGTTTCCACTCGCGTGGTTTCGCAGCGGCATTCAATGCGACCGTTCAATGTTGCAAGATCACATACCAGAGACCTTGATGATGCACAGGATGCGGTTAGAGCGGGCTGCCAACAAGCCTCGTTCGGCAATCCGCATCGCGGGATCAAGTTTATTGCGAATTCTTCCTTCAGTGATGCGTGTCACTTTCTAATGACCAGAAGTCAAACTGGGAACGGCCTATACAGGTAACGACTGTCAGAATTCTGAAAACTGGAAAATAATATATGACCGGAACAAATGCCCTTTCCTTTTTTTCTATTCGGGCCGGCTTCTGTTTGGCTGCCTTGATATTGATGACTTTGCCAGCATGGTCACAGGAAGTCAGGAGCGGAATTCCTGAAAACGCACGCGCCAAAAGTTACGGTACAGGTTGGGAGTGCAACAGAGGCTTCCGTGAAAAATCTGACCGCTGCGAAGAGGTTAAAATCCCCAAGAATGGCTATTCAACCGATACCTCTTACGGACGCGGTTGGGAGTGCAGCCATGGATTCGCGGAAAAAGGCAACCAGTGCCTAGCGATCACGATTCCATCGAACGCCTTTCTTAATGCCAGGGGGGACGGATGGCGATGTCACAGGGGCTTTGTAAGAACTGGTGAGGCTTGTTTGGAGATTGAGGTTCCCGAAAACGCCTACCTGGACAAGTCTTCCTACAGTACTGGCTGGAAATGCGACCGCGGATTTCGTGAAGTGAATGACCATTGCCTCGCAATCGAAATACCACAGAACGCCTTTGCAACCAACCGAACGTCGGGAGAAGGTTGGGAATGCGAACGCGGGTACAAAAAAGTCGCGAATGAGTGCCAGCATATAACTGTGCCGAAGAATGGGTATCTGCTTGATGATTCTTCTTTTAGGTCTGGATGGAAATGTGAACGTGGATACGCGCCCATTGACAATAGATGTCAGAAGATAAGCGTCCCATCCAATGCCCATTTAGATTATTCAGGAAACCGATGGGAGTGCAACAGGCCATTTACAAAGCGGCGAAATGCTTGCATTCTTCGGTAATAAGGACACCCGAGATACTCAAACCAGGTTCGTCCAGCCGTTTTATAAAGCCACTTCGCGGAAACGGCATTTATCTCGCAAACCGACTCATCGTCCATGAATCGGCTAGGAGGCTGAGTTACAAAGTAATTCGATCCATGTATCGGATCGGAGAACGAGAAGAGGTCTTTTTCGACTTCGATCTTATAAGGACACCCCAATGGAATCATTGGGCTCTTTCACGCGAAAACCTCTTAACTAACGCTCACAATCTTCAAACGTTTGTATATTCTATACTGGCTTTCCGCGCGCCGATCGAGCTACGATTTCACAAGCGAGCAAATGTAAATCATGATTAAAGCCAAAATCGACATGATAAAGTGACTGCTCGACTATTGATACCAGGGTGACATCTAACGGATTTACGTAAAGTCCATTCTTCAGAAGGTCATAATCAGGATCAGCGTCATACACTTTCCATCCAAGAGCTCCACTTCCGACCATAGCGTCGGTCAGTTCCCCGGTTTGAAAGTGACGCCAATCGAGAAAGTCTCTTTGGCCGACATAGACGCAATATTTCTGCGGCTTCATATCCATTGTATACTCCCCGAACTATAGGCGTCGTTGAAGCCAAAAGTTTCTCACCGTCCCCAAGACTGCGGACGATTGATTGATCGTTTCAAAATGCCTGATAGAAAAACCTTGTAGGTCAACTTACTCTATTAAACGATGTTTAACAAACAGAAAGAAAATTATGATGCGAGATAAAATATCGTCGGCATTAGAATCAAATTCAGTGATGTAAGACTATCCTACCAAGAGACATTTGGTCGCAATTCAGCCTTTTCCAGGTGGAAGTTTAACGGAAGAAAAGGCCGCAATGCTTACTCAATAGGAGCGCACTAGGCATTAACACTCTAGCGCCGCATTCTTCTATAGCCTAGATTGGCTCACTTACTGTCGAAAACTTCTCCGACTGTGAGAGGTCCCGGCTTTTGTAGTCGCGCCGCAGCGCCTTTGCAGGAGTCCCGGACTGCTATCTTGTTCCATGATATTCGATGTAGGAGAAAGTTGTGAGCCAACAGAGCAGTAGAATAGCGACCTTGATGAAAGAGGCTGTCATCGCATCGGAAGTTTATTATTTCCATAAAGGCAAGCCTTCACCAAGGAATGAATTTATCCTGACTTCAGGTTCGTTTAATCGGCTTAAGCTGGAAAAAGACCTGATCTGCAGTATCGATGGCGTTTGGGAGTATCTAAAAGTGCCTGTCCGCATCGATAACAGCGTGGATGAATGGCAATTGCGGGAAATACCGGCTTAAAAGATGAATCGCAGCAGGCCCGGACTAGTCCATGACCTGAGTCTCGGCGACGCGCCAGAGGAGAGATGTTCCAGGTAACAGGAACACCCGCAAAGCGCATGCTACGACAACTCGAACTCAAACTCTGAATGACAGTTTACGGAAAGCCGTCGTTCAATAAATTTGCTCGAAGATCTGTAAAAGCCAAATCCCGGTCGCATAGTGCAATTCGCCTACACAGGTGAAGCGGTCGATTTGCCGACAATAAAACAAACGACGATGCGGTATGTGCGTAGTGGAATGTTTTGCTGTTGTGGTACTTGGAATTACATGAAAAGACATTGGTAATACCAGTGTAATCAGCATACCTAGCACGGAATTACTGTCTACCTTATCAATTATTGATCCAATAAATCCGCGCTAATATGTCGCTAATCTCACTTATATGTTAACAACTTCTGGTTGATACTTACGAAAATCAACTTATGTGCTAATAGTCAAAGAGGCTGGCTAGTCACCTCACCAAGGAATAACATAACCAGCCCCTTCTTTAGGCCTTGCTCATTATGTGCAAGGCCTTTTTTAGATGGATTGCCGTACGGAAAATGAAACAGGAATACGGCGCAGGTCGTATGCGTTTTTTCCATGCTTGGCAGAGTTCTTAGGCTACTAGATATAGTGGTTTCCAGAAAGCCGGTTTTTGTGTTTTGTCACCGCAAAAACCGATAATACAACAATATCAAACTGCTTATGACCGGTTTCCAACCGTATTTTGCCATTGGGCAAACGACTGCAATGGGCGCTTTGCTGGCATTCCGGCACGTTCCAGCAACCGCGTCTTTCGCCCCGACAAGAAGATCGGCAATCTAAAGCGGGTTCATCCAATCCACCATCAACGGATGGGCCTCTTGATTGCAGGAGCGAAACGTCATGGGCAAGACGTCAAAGTGCGCCAAGGCGGGGCTGGACGATTGTTCGGTTCTCGTCGTGAAAGGTCTGGGACGGGCGAGGGGAACGGCTGAATTGAGCCCATAGTTACAGATTTTTGAAATAGCTCGAATGTCGGCTTCATGGGTCTTGTAGATCTCAGGATGACCGTTAATCATTGATAACGAACACAGTCAGACGAATGCTCTGGATAATCCTCACTATTTCGGCCGCCGGTGCACAAACAGTCCGGAATGCGCTTCAGCGCGGGCTTACCGATACCATTGGAGCGCTCGGCGCTGCACATGCTCGTTTTCTATATGGCCTGCCTTTCGCACTTGGATTTGTAGGTTTGCTTTGGCTGACCGGAAGGCCTCCGGCGATACCAACTGTCAACATGATTGGTTGGGCAGCACTCGGTGGTTTTGCTCAAATCGGCGCTACGGCGTGCTTACTCGCGGCAATGCGCACAAGCAGCTTTGTACTTGTTGTGGCGTACACCAAAACGGAGCCGGTGCTGGTTTTGCTCGCAGCTTGGTTGATTATCGGCGAAGCCCCAACCGTCATTCAGGCCGTTGCAATCATAGTTGCGACCTTTGGTGTGATGCTGATGGGATGGCCGACGCAAATGAGACATAGCTTTGTATCCAGTCGTTCAGCGACCCTGGGGCTATGTTCCGGCGCATTGTTCGCAATTTCTGCGGTTTCCTTTCGTGAGGGAATAATCAGCCTTAACCATCCAGAATTTGTAACGGCTGCGACAACGACATTGGCAGTTGTGCTGACATTGCAAACACTAGTGCTCTCTGCTTGGCTATTGTTGATGCAACCGTCCACGATGAAGGCTCTCATCGCCAAACCGACTTCAACACTCCCGGCTGGATTCTGCGGAGCGGCAGCGTCAGCTCTTTGGTTTTTGGCCTTCGCGCTTGCTCCAGCACCGTTGGTGCGGACTGTCGGCCTTGTCGAAATCGCATTTAGCCAATTGCTAGGACAGCGCCTGTTTGCTGAAAAGATGTCACTACGCGAGGGTTGTGGCGCGCTGTTGGTGACATGCGGGATTGTCGGTGTTCTGCTCGGCGCTTAACGAAACATCAGCTTTCTGTTTTGTTATGCAAGCTGTCAAACGGATGGCTTGAGTGAGTTCAAACAAAACACCTCAAAACCAAATAGAAAAATCTAGTGACAATCAAATCAATCGTTGCAGTTGCTGTCGCCGTTGCTCTTTCAACGAGCGCATTTGCTGCGTCTGTGGATACTGCTTCTGCAGGTGAGCGTACGAAAGCGAAATCAACAGGTATGGCACTCCAGGCAAAGCCTGATCGCGGTGCCCACCAGACAACAAGCGGCTCGCCGTCCAGCGGCGACCTTCCAAACTGGACGCTTGCTTGCTACGCTGAATTCGGTCCGGATGCAAAGTACCCGGATGCAGATCTTCTTGAGAAATGCGTGAACTAGTAAGGTAATCAATTTTGACGACCAGAATAGATTTTGTGCGGCGAACGGATTGTGCGATCGCACTCAGACATTCTTGAATTTCTGCAAAACTTAAGGCGATTGCGCGAACCGCCGTCCATTTATAGTCAAAAGGCTGTACCTGTTTTTAGGGTGCAGCCTTTGTTTTGCCCAAACCGCTTTCAATTTTACAATTGATACAGTCGCCAACAAACTACAGATACGAGGCGCTCCTACTTGGAAGCTATAGCTAACCAAAAAGGAGAAACGCTATGCTCAAAAAAGGTATCACGATGGCTGGTTTGCTCGCTGTCGTTACTGTCACAACCGCTTCTGCCGGCACCATTCTCGCCCCTCAAAAGGGCGGTAATGGTGGCATTCTTCCACCGCAAGAAAAACAGTTCCAGGTGGTTGAAGCCCAGCTCGCCATTAAGAGCCCGACCAGTTACAGCTGCCCTAGCAGCGCTAAAATTTCAGGCTGGATCATGACGAACAAGCCTGGAGCCTTTCAGTATATGATTGCGAAGAAAGCAGGTGGCGTTATTGGGCCCTTTAACGCGGTTTCCAAAAAACGCCCGAATGGTCTTCATATGGCAACTTTTTCAAGGAAGCTCCAAGTTCACAAGCCAATCGAGGCGGAATACCGGATTTTGGTGACCAATAAATATGGACAAACCTTGAGCAATTGGGCACCCTTGAACGCCTATTGCGCCAAGTTCTAAATTGGAAGGCCTGAAGAATGCCTCCCACATTGCCAAAATCCTCACCCTAAACTTTTGGGGTGGGGATTTTGTTTTCGGGGGCTGGACGATGGAAAACGCCTCATCCAAATCCAAGTCCACGCAAGCTGCGGACAATTTCAGGTTTGCTGGGATTTGGTTCAATCTTGCGGCGAATGCGCGAGATACGAAGATCGATGGCGCGTGCCGGACATGAGCTGGACGTGCGGGATATGACAACAACGCCATGGACGCCTGATCTCTTGCGTCCCTTCTTTGGCAAGCGGTTCGTCACCCAGTGGTTCAACCTGTCTTTGCCGCGCGTGAAATCGGGAGAGGTGAAAGCCGATACGTTAAGCGCTGATCAGGCCCTGGACGTCCTTTGCGCCGATCCGCTTTTGATCCGCCGCCCGCTCTTGAAAGTTGGCGACGAACATGAGGTCGGCTTTGAAATGGATCTCACCGAAACGAAAAAGGGATCGTGAAAGAAAGCTGCCGACTTGACGCTCCGCTTGGCGGTTTGCCGAACGGGGCGGCGCGCTTTACAGCGCGCATGGCGGCACTGTCGACCTTTTTGTCACCACTTGAGCTGACGACACGCGCGGTGGACATGCCGCCGGATTTCGTCAAGCGGAACGCAATCACCACACGCCCTTCGCCGACACGGCCCGGTTTTTTGGAGAGGATCCGGGCGCGGACCTTTCGTGCGTAAGCGTTCATTTCGCCCTTACGGGCCTTGCTCTTACCGCCACCACCGGCTCTCGCGCCTGCCTGCCCATCACGATTGGATCCTTGCCGGGCCGCCTGCCGTTTCGGTGGGGTCTTTGCTTTCCGGACTGTCTTCTTAGGTTTTGGTTTCGCCTCAGTGACCTTTTTGCGTGGCGGTTCTTTTGGGATAGCCTTGACCGGTTCAAGAACGCGCTCAGGCTTGACGGGTTTCGGGGGAAGTGCAGCCAATCTCTGTAAAGGCTTCGCTTCCGTCACCCGCTCCACCTTCTTTGCAGGCGTTTCCTGTTTGGGCGGCTCCTGTGGGGTGTCAACTGCGGTCACCGGCACGACCGGTGCTGCGCTGATTGCGGTCAAGCGTTGCACCCGTGTTGGCTGTTGAACCGGTTCGATCCTGTCGGGCTGCGGTGGGACTGCTTCCGCGACCTCGGAGGGCGCAATACGCGGTGTCACCGCGCTCACCGTTTCCAACGAGACCGGCTGGACTTCATTCAGGACAGGTGCAGAAACTTCCTGCACCGGTGTTTCTTTTTCGGCTTCCTGAAGGGTCTTACTGCCGAGAACGCTCGCAACGCTGCCGGAAACGGACACAAGGCTTCCCGCAGGCGGGCTTTCTTCGCCATCACGAACCGCATCGAACCCGAAGAAGAGTGCAGCGTGAAAGCCGACCGCAACCAGACCTGCGAAAGACCAACGCATTGCGCTTATCATCGTCCGCCTCCGCGCTGGGTCATGATCGAAACATCCGTGACATCAAGGGCTCTCAAGGCTTCTATTACTTTCAGCGTTTCTATTGCATCGGCCCTATGGTCGGCAATCAGAATGAAAGGTTGGTCTGACGAAAACTGCTCAGGATCGGCCACAGCCGTTTCGAGATCTTCGAACGCAATGATGGTCCCGTCGAACACCAGTGCGCCCTCGGCATCCATGATGAGATGACCGCGCGCCAGTGACGGGGATGTTTCTTCATCGAGGGTTACGAGTTCGAGATCGGGATGAGAGAAAGGACGGAGCGTTCCGGCCACCAGAAAGAAGATCAGGATCAGAAAAACAATGTTGATGAGCGGCGTCAGATCCGCTTCTTTGCGCGATGATCTTTGCGGTTGAAGGCGCATCGCTATCGCACCACCCGGATCGTTTTGAAAGCGTGCGACCGCACTGTTGCAAGCGTCGTGACGAGATCTTCAACCTTGGTTCCGGTTCGCATCACAAGGACAATCGTTTCCCCTCCCTCGGCCTTGATTGCGGCAAGACGTTCATTGAACTCTTCTGGAAGCACCGACGCGCCGTTTACCCGCAATGCGCCCTCCTGGTCGACATGGATTAAAACCACATCGGATGGTTCTACGGAGACGGTTCCAGCACCGCCTGCTTCAACGCTGAAGGAGGAAAAGCGCAGAAACGTCGAACTCAGCATGAAGAAGACAAGCAGAAGAAACACGACGTCAATCAACGGCGTGAGTGACATGATCCGTCTTGGTGGGCGCGTGTCACTCAGCTGCATAGGCGCTTCCCATAACAGCTTGTGGTTCGCTTGGCTGGCGGTCTGCTGCGGCAAAGATGTCGGTAAGGCCAGCCTCAAGCAATTCCTGTTCGCGTTGAAGGCGCCCGTCGAGCCAATAGAGCGCAAAGGACGCTGGGATCGCAATGGCGAGACCGGCTGCCGTTGTCATCAGCGCGACCCAGATGCCGCCTGCCAGGGCCGCCGGATCCGTGTCAGCGCCCGCGGCCTGTAGCTCCTGAAAGGCGCCCATCATTCCGATGACAGTCCCGAATAGACCGATCAAAGGTGCGAGCTGGGCTGCGGATTCAAGCACCCTGAGATTGCCCCGGAGAGCTGACAAATGCTTTTGAGCATCCTTTTCAGCCTGATCCTCACTGTGCGGGTTGCGACCATCATTGGAGAGGCGCCCGATGACTGCGGCAAAGACCGAAGGACGCCCGGATTTATAGGCTGACAGTGCCTGAAGTGCTTCCGCCGCCTGTCCGTTCGACCAGAGCCGAATTGCCTGTTGGCTGCGCTCATGGTTCCACCCGACACTGTGCCAGGTGAACTGCACAACCTTGTAAACGAGCACGGTCATCGCGGCGATAGAAAGCCCGAGCAGAAGGAGCATGACAAGCGCACCGCCATAATCGACGAGGGCCGCCAAACCCGATACGCCAACGCCTTCCGGCAAAAACCCCGCAATCAAGTCTGGCATGAAGCGCTCCTAGTAAACGAGGTCCACGCCAGCCCGCGACCGAGTTTCGGTTGCGTTGAGGCAGGTTTCAGCAGAAAGATCGCCACCGTCACAAACGGTGATTGTGTTGAGCATCATCCGGCCAATGCCGGTGCAGTCAGTCTCTGGCAGATCGAACTGGGACACGCGCGACTTGTTTTCCGGAAATGCTCCGGTCGCTATGCTTAAAAGCTGCGTGATCCGCTCATCGCTATCGAAGAGCACAATCTCGAATTCCAGGCTCTTCAAACTGCTTTTCAGCTTGTTCTGAACAAGAAAGCTCGCCCGGCAGGCGGTGCCGTTCGGCTGAAGATTGTTGAGTTCGATGATGAGGCTCGGGTCAGCTTCTTCGGCAGATTGAGCCGCCTGCCCAACAAATAGAAAGGGCAGGGCGGTACCCAGGATTAAGAGCTTGCGAATGGTCATCGTCCGATACCCTAGATCCGTTCTTTGGCTACTTCGCGCAGCTTTGATTCAAAGCCTCTGAACATGCTTGCCATAATTTCAGTGACTTCTGCACCTGCTTTTTCAGGCGTACCGGCATTCAGCGGAGGTGTCGGGTCGTATTCGGCGAGGAGCTGGATCGACTTCGCATAGGTGGTGTCGCGTTGTTGCTCGACGATGGAAAGCCCGAAATCGAGCCCCGCCGTAACGCCTGCGCCGGTAATGCGGTTGCGATCGACGACGACGCGTTCATTGACGGGTTCAGCCCCAAAAAGCGGCAGTAGGTCGCGGCAAACCCAGTGACCGGTCGCCTTGTATCCGTCGAGGAGCCCGGCCTGGCCGAGGAGAAGGGAACCGGTGCAGACACTTGTCACATACTCAGCGCGCGCGCCGCGGTCCTGAAGGAATGAAAGGGTTTCTTCATCCTGCATGGCGTCAAGTGCGCCGCTGATTGCGCCTGGCGCGAAGAGGATGGTGAGGTCCTTTGGGCATTCTTCAAAGGTGGTGTCGGCGACAATCGCAAGATTGAGGTCGCTCATGACCGGTCCTTTTTCCTTTGCAACAAGGCGGACCTTGGCGCCCCAGAGGCTGCCGAACATGTAATGCGGTCCGACAAGATCGAGGGCTGTAAAACCCGGATAAAGAAGC
>JBCDCU010000003.1:0-40719 GCA_039181265.1 Pseudomonadota bacterium
AGCTGGTGAAATCGCCGTTATCTCCTATCGCGACTTCCGCGATCTCCTCGCTGAAGGACAGATTGCGCGCGGTGAAGTCTCAGACCACAGGATCATGGGCGAGTTCTCGTTCCCGCGCGATGGAAAGACCCGCTTCGTGACTGAGCGGGTCGATGAGGATCTTCTGGAAATCCTCGACGCCGCCGGGGTCGATTATCAGGGCGCGCCTGAAATGACGGCGCTCACTTCGATGCTTTCCTGGTTCTTACCAATGATGGTCTTTGTGGCGATCTGGTTCTTCCTCATTCGAAGGCTCGGCGAGCGCCAGGGCATGGGCGGCATGATGAATATCGGCCGGTCCAAGGCGAAGGTCTATGTGGAAACCGAGACCGGCGTCACCTTTGATGATGTGGCAGGCGTCGATCAGGCGAAGATGGAACTTGAAGAGGTCGTCTCGTTCTTGAAGGACAAGGAGAAATATGAACGCCTTGGCGCCCATGTCCCGAGAGGGATCCTGCTCGTCGGCCCTCCTGGAACCGGAAAGACCTTGCTAGCGCGCGCCGTCGCCGGGCAGGCCGGTGTCGTCTTCTTTTCAATCTCCGGCTCGGAATTCGTCGAAATGTTTGTCGGGGTTGGGGCGGCAAGGGTGCGCGATCTTTTCGATCAGGCTCGAACGGCAGCCCCCTGCATCATTTTCATCGACGAACTCGACGCGCTCGGACGTGCGCGCTCGGCAATGGGTGGCTTCGGCGGGCATGATGAAAAAGAGCAGACGCTCAACCAATTGCTCGCTGAACTCGATGGCTTTGATCCAAGTGTCGGGATCGTGCTTCTTGCGGCCACCAACCGGCCGGAAATCCTCGATCCGGCGTTGCTCAGGGCGGGGCGTTTCGACCGGCAGATCGTCGTCGACCGGCCCGACCGCAACGGCCGTGTCGCGATCCTCAAAGTCCATATGCGCAAGATTAAACAGGCCGAGGGTGTGAGCGCGGAAGAAATCGCGGGCCTGATACCGGGTTTTACCGGTGCGGATATTGCCAATCTCGTGAATGAAGCCGCGATCATGGCCACGCGCCGCAACGCGGACCTTGTGACCATGGAGGATTTCACCCAAGCTGTTGAACGGATTGTGGCGGGGTCCGAACGGCCCGGACGGCTGCTCAACCCGGAAGAACGCAAGCGGGTCGCCTATCATGAAATGGGCCACGCTCTGGCGGCAGCGCAAACTCCGGGGTCTGACGCGGTCCATAAAGTCTCGATCATTCCGCGCTCCATTGGCGCGCTCGGCTATACGTTGCAGCGACCGACAGAAGACCGTTTTGTGATCACATTAGACGAACTCAAAAACCGCATGGTGGTGCTTCTCGCTGGCCGCGCAGCGGAAGAAATCACCTTTGGCGATATCTCGACCGGCGCGTCGGATGATCTCACCAAGGTCACGGATATCGCCCGCCAGATCGTTATGCGGTTTGGCATGACGGACGAACTCGGCCAGGCGGTTCTGGAAGAACAGCGCGCAAGTTATCTCGGCGACAATGCGCTCGCCTTTTCCAAGAAGGATTATTCGGAAGCCACCGCGCGCGAGGTCGATCTTGCGGTGAGAGCGCTCATTGATGAAGCCTATCAAAAGGCGACTGATATTCTGACTGCGATCCGCCCTACACTGAATGAGGGTGCCCGGCTCTTACTTGAGAAGGAAACGATCACCCCGGACGACTTCCCTGCGCTTGAGACGGGCGTGGCGGAGGTGGATCAAGGTTCCACTCAGGTGTCTCCGGTTTTGAGCCAGTACTGATCCGCGGGCGCCTACGCGTAGCGCGTTGGAACGACCGCCCAATTCTCGCCCATTCGCCCAAGCTTTGGGCAGACCCGGATCTCTCCAAACGGCTAACTTCAAAAACACCACCGAAACCAACCCGATCAGCCTTGACAGGCCGATGCCCCATCGCATTGTGTAAGGGATATCAATTAGGTCTCCGGAGAGGTTCATGCTGAAGACGATCGCTGCCAAGACAGCTCTTGCCCTAACCCTGACACTAACGGGAGCCGCGACGGGCTTTGTCGCCACCGCGCAGGCGGAAACGAAAGTGCCGTTCGCGCTTGACTGGAAATTCGAAGGGCCGAGCGCGCCGTATTTCGTTGCAATCGACAAGGGCTATTTCAAAGAAGCTGGGCTTTCTGTTGATGTAACAGCGGGCAAGGGCTCGCTGGACGCGATCCCGAAAGTGGCAACCGGTGCTTTTCCGGTGGGCTTCGCCGACATCAATTCGCTTGTGAAATTCCTCGACCAGAATCCGGGCGCGCCGGTAACCGCCGTGATGATGGTCTACGACAAGCCGCCGTTCGCCATCGTTGGCCGCAAATCCCTCGGCGTTTCCGCACCGAAGGATCTTGAGGGCCGCACCCTTGGCGCACCGCCGCCCGATGGTGCCTGGGCCCAATTCAAGGCTTTTGCTGCTTCCAACAATCTCGACACCGCCAAGATCAAGGTTGAGCCAGTCGGCTTCCCGACCCGCGAGCCGCTTCTCGCGGAAGGAAAAGTCGATGCCGTCACCGGCTTTTCGTTCTCGAGCTTTTTGAACCTTGTCCGGATCGGCGTTCCGGAAGATGACATTTCAACGATCCTGATGGCGGATCACGGTTTGAAGCTGTACGGAAACGCAATCATCGTGAACACGGATTATGCGAAAGAAAATCCGGCGGTGATCACTGGTTTTCTTTCAGGGATCGCGAAGGGTTGGAAGGATGCGATTGCCGATCCGGAAGGAGCCGTGACGTCTCTCATCAAGCGTAACCCGGCGGCAGACGCAGCGCTCGAAACCCGCCGTTTGCAGCTTGCGATCGATGCCAATGTCATGACCGATTACGTTAAGGAAAACGGAATGGGTGCTATCGATCCGGCCCGGTTTGCAGAGGCGCTTGAGCAGCTTAAAACCAATTTCGAGCTCCAGAACGAACCGGACGCAAGCCTTTACTTCGATGCGTCTTACCTGCCCGAAGACGGCAGCCTGAAGATCAACTGATCCTTGTTCCTCCCCCGATAGTCGGGGGAGGGCCATTCTTCCCCGCAAGCCTTCCTTCGAGAGAGCCGCCTTTGACGGCCTATCCTTTCCAGATCGAACTTGAAAGCGTCACCCATGCCTATAAGTCGACAGGGGGACGGTTGCCCGTTTTGAATGATCTCTCGCTTCAAATGGAGCCCGGATCCTTCACGGCTATTGTCGGGCCGTCAGGCTGCGGAAAGTCGACGCTGACCCGTCTTGTCGCTGGCCTGATGATCCCGGATGAGGGTGTCGTGAAACTTCACGGCGAGCGGGTCGTCTCGCCGCGCTCAACCGTCGGCATGGCGTTCCAGAACCCGGTTCTTCTGGAATGGCGCACGATCCTCAACAATGTCCTTCTGCCGCTTGAAATCGTGCCGAATGATCTCAGCAAAAAGGAGCAGGAAGCGCGGGGCCGTGAGCTCCTCGCGATGGTTGGGCTGGAGGGCTTTGAAGATAAGAAACCGTCGGAACTCTCTGGAGGTATGCGCCAGCGCGCTTCGCTTTGCCGGGCGCTTGTTCACCGGCCTGAAGTCCTGATCCTTGATGAACCCTTCGGCGCGCTTGATGCCTTCACCCGCGAAGATCTCTGGCAGATCATGCATGATATCCGCATGCGCGAGAAGGTGACGACGCTCTTGATCACCCATGATCTGCGCGAATGCGTGTTTCTGGCAGATGAGATCGTGGTGTTGTCGGGCCGTCCGGCAACGCGCCAGTTCAGTGCGCCGTCGCCGCTTCCGGAAGACAGAACGATTGAAGATCTCTACGCGCCGGAGCCGACGCAGCTTCTTGCCGAGCTAAGGCGCCAGATCCAGATTGCGCAAGGCCGTAAGGCGGAAGACGCGTGAGGGAAAGGGGATGCAATGAACCGTAACCTCGCGCGCCAGATCGGCATTCCGCTTGCTGCAATCGCTCTCTTCCTCGCCTTTTGGGAATGGCTCGTCTGGTTCAATGGCTGGCCGAATTTCAAAATGGCCTCACCGTCCGATATCGGCCCCGCCTTCTGGAAGTTCCGCTATCTGTTTCTCGAGTATGGCTGGCAGACATTGTGGCGCACGGTTGCCGGTCTGATGATCGCGATTTTTGTCGGTGTTCTTCTCGGCATGATGATGGGCTTTTCAAGGACCATCCGCGAGGGGCTCTATCCGCTTCTGGTTGGTTTCAACGCGATCCCGAAGGCGACGGTGGTGCCAGTGATTGCGCTCATCTTCGTTGGGCTTGACGATTTCAACACGGTTCTGATGGCGTTCATGATTTCGTTCTTCCCGATTGCGGTTTCGGTCTCAATCGGGTTGTCGACGCTTGAACCGGAATACAGCGATATCCTGCGCTCGCTCGGGGCAAGCCGTTGGACAATTTTCTGGAAGATTGCACTTCCCAAAACCCTGCCGGAATTCTTCGGAGCGCTGAAAGTCGCCGTCACGCTTGCCTTCATCGGGACCAATCTCGTCGAGATCATCCAACCACATGGAAGGGGCCTTGTCTTCCTGTTCGATAGCGGTAAGATCAGCGCCGATTATCCGCTGATGTTCGCCGTTCTGATTGCGCTCGCCGTCCTTGGCATCTTTCTCTTCTACATTGTCGTTCTTCTTGAAAAGATCTTCGCCGGTTGGGCCGAGCGGGCGGCGCAGTAAGAGTGCCCACCTATCCAGTCATGCGCATGGCCAAGAACCCGTCCGCCTCCCGGACGCTGCTACAAATGCTTGAGAGCTTGCGCGGTTCCTCATAGGGCCACGGCCGGCCGCGATGCATGACGGCGCGCTGGTCCCACATCAAAACATCGCCGACTTGCCATTGGTGTGAATAGGTAAAGCTAGGCTCGGTGCAAGAGGCGATGAGCTCCGATAAGAGCAATTCGCTTTCGGCCTCGTCATAGCCGTCAATCCGGAAGGCGTGGCTTGCAATGTATAGCGCTTCGCGTCCGTTCACCGGGTTTTTCCAGATGGCGTTCCAGTGCTGCTCCGGCCATTTGTGAAACATCGGCAGGCGCGCAAGCTCTTCGGAGATCTGCTTTCGCGAATGGCTCAAATGGTGCCAGATGCCGCGGCCCCGGATCTTCGCTTTCATCTCCTCCGGCATGGCAGCCCAGGCAGCGCGGGTCGAGGCAAGTTCTGTGGCGCCGCCCGATGACGGCACGATCCGGGCTGTCGCGACATTGACGAGCGCCGGCACTGGCAGAAACGTGCTGTCGATGTGCCAAAGGAAATTCGACTTGAGGTTGAGCGTGTGGAGATCGAAGGCATCGGTCACGCTGCCGTCTTCTTTGATATTGGAGACTTCCGGAACTTTGAAAGCTTCGCCCGGTTTGCGCACATCAGCTTCGCGGTCTTCGATCGGGCCGAAGAAGGAATTGAGCCGGATATGATCGGCGTCGGTAAGGCCCTGGCCTTTAAAGAGGAGCGCAGAATGTTCCTCGAAAAGAGCGCGGATCGGCTGGAAGTCATTCGCGGTTCTTATTTTGGTGAGATCGACATCGTGGACCTCGACGCCGAAGCAATCGATGAGGGGTGTGGTTTTCAGGCTCTGATTGAGGTCAGTCATGTCGGCCCCTCGGTTTTAAAGTTGCGCGAGTGATGTGACCGGGGAGTGTGTCACCAAATGCGGGATGGATAAATATCGAAAGCGATGAAGGCGGAGCTGGGCTGGGATGTTGCCCCCAAACCGCCGCGATGCGATAGATGGGAACCATTCCAATCTCCCGTCTCGCCTATGTCATTCAGCCTCTCATATACGTTCCGAACCACCACCATCATCCTCGCCATGATCATTTTGGTGGCAGGGGCAAGAGCAGACGGAAGTCCACCGACCTGCGAAGACTGGCAGGGCGAGTGGCAGGAAACCAAGATCTTCTTCGGGCTCAGCAAGAGCAGCAGAGAAGCGATTTCACGCCGCGCGGTCGATGCCTTCGTGCAAGAGGAGATCGTCAAAGCTTTTCCCGATGGTTTCACGCTTGTTGAAACCACCGGCTACTGGAGGGGAGACGAGAGTTCAGAGACGTTTTATGAAAATGGCCTGATGCTCGTTCTGCTTCATCCGAAGACGATCGAAAGCGACGGCAAGATCGACGCTTTGGCGACAGCCTTTCGCGAGCGGTTCGAGCAACAATCGGTTTTGATTGCGACGCAACCCAGCAGCGTCCGGAGCTGCTGACGGTCCCATTAGTCCAACCGCTTCCCACAATCCTGGCACCTATAGGCTTGCCACGGATAAGAAACGCGGCACAGAATAGGGAGGGCTATTTTCGGGGGCGAGCGGCCAATGAACCTGACAGAAGACGAAAAGGCGATCCTTTCCGGGACACTGGGCAACAATGGTGACCGAATGGCGATGGAACTCGTCGTCGAAACAGCCCGTATGCTTGGTGCGGAGCGGCTCGTTGAGATCCATTCAAGCCATATTGACGGCTGTCTGTATCACGGCGATTCCGGCACGCTTTATTGCGAGAGACTCGCCGAAAACGGTGCGCGGGTGAAGGTGCCAGCCACCACCAATGTCGGTGCGCTTAATCTCTTAAAACCTGATCAATGCCGCCTTCCGCCAAATGAGCGCAAAATGGCGTCCCGCCTGATGATGGCGCATGTTCAGATGGGCTGCACGGCGAGCTGGACCTGTGCACCCTATCAGGCAGGCGCACGGCCGGCCCTTGGTGAGCAGGTGGCCTGGGGAGAGTCCAATGCAGTCGCCTTTGTGAACACGGTGCTTGGTGCAAGGACCAATCGCTATGGCGATTTTCTCGATATTGCCTGCGCGATCTCTGCCCGCGCGCCCTATGCCGGTCTCCACAAGCCGGAAAACCGTCATGCGAAGCTTGTTTTCGATGTGACGGGCCTATCTGAAACCCTGCGTCGGCAGAGCGCATTCTATCCGGTTCTCGGCGCAATCATCGGTCGTCATGCGGGCGAAACGGTCCCGGCGATTATGGGTATCCCGCCCGGCGTAACCGAAGACCAATTAAAAGCATTCTGTGCTGCAACCGCCTCAACCGGCGCGTTGGCTTTGACCCATATTGTCGGCGTCACACCTGAAGCGCCGGATCTTGAAACGGCACTCGGCGGAGCCGAGCCGGAAGAAATGGTCACGATCACACGGGAGATGGTGATCGAGGAACGCAATCGTTTGAGCCTTGCCGATGCAGGGCCGATTGACAGCGTGGCGCTCGGAAGTCCGCATTTCAGCACCGCGGAATGCCGGGACTTGCTCAACCTTGCGGATGGTCAGCCTTTCAGGGTTCCGGTCTATGTCTGCCTTGGTCGGCATACGCTGGATGAACTGGAGTCCGATGGCGACGACAAGGCGCTCAGAGATCTCGGTGTTGAATTCGTGGTCGATACCTGCGTGGTTGTGACCCCGATCCTTCCGGACGAGCCCGGTGTGATGATGACGAATTCGGCCAAGTTCGCCCATTACGCGACCGGCAATACCGGGCATATGCCTGTCTTCGGCACGCTCTCAGATTGCGTCAAGAGTGCCCAGGCGGGTCACGTCGTCTGGGATCGGACAGTCTGGGCATGAGCTTCCAATCGGACGTCCTGATCGAAGGCGAGGCGGAAGGAGAAGTCCTTTTCCTCGAGGCTCCGATCAGTTTCTGGGGTGGGGTAGATCCTGAAACGTCGAAGATAACGCTGATTGGACATCCGCAATATGGCGAGACGATTGCCGGGAAAATGCTCGTGATCCCGGATCTCATCGGCTCAAGTAGCTCGTCGGCAGTGATGTTGGAGCTTCTTCATCGAAAAATGGCACCGAAAGCTCTTATCCTTGGTATGCGCGATGCGATCCTGCCGGTCGGGGTCGTCGCTGCACGGCAAATGAACTGGTCGACGATCCCGGTGGTTGTTCTTCGCGATCCGCCGTTCAAGACGGGAGATATCATATCGATTTCCCGCACTGGGCTTATCGAGAAAACTCTCGAAATCAGGCTGGCGGAAGACGATGATGCGGAAGCGGTCAGAGCCTGTGCGGAAGAAGCGTTCCAGCAATATGTCGACGCGATCGGCAAAAAGCCCGCCCCAATGGTCGCCGACTTCGATGCGTTCATCGATGCCGGCTGTGTCCATGTCGCGGCGGACGCTAATGGTGACGTGATCGGCTACATCATCTTCTTCCCGCTTGAGGGTGACATGTTTCTTGAAAATGTCGCGGTGAAGCGTTCCGCGGCGGGAAAGGGGGTCGGAAAACGGCTCATTTCCCTATGCGAGAAAGAGGCGCGGCTCTCTGGCTGCGATGCGGTCAAACTCTATACGAATGAGAAGATGACCGGGAACATTTCGCTATATCCGCAATTGGGATATCGCGAGACAGACCGCCGGACAGAAGACGGTTTTAACCGCGTCTTCTTCGAGAAAGAGCTTCGGTAATTCCTGGCTGATAGCTCGGGAAAGAACATCGATATCTTGGCCCGCTACAGCACAGTTGCTGACGCTTTAGCAGGCTCTTCCATCATTCGTCTCAAAAGATTCGCATAATCCCTCGATCCAGTCTGCAAGGCGTTTTACGTTCGGCGCCAGCGTCCCATCTGCCCGGTAGATCAGACCGTATTCGGAGCCATCTGCATCGAAACCACAGGGAGCGATGAGCCGACCGGATGAAACATCGTCGAGGGCGATAACGCGAGGCGAAAGGCCGACACCAAGGCCCGCGCAAGCTGCCTCGACTACGAGGAAATGGTGATCCATTTCGCGCATTTCACGAGGGCGTGGTGCAGTTGGATTGGCGGAGAGCCAGTCATCCCATGCATCTGGGCGGGTTTTTGAAACGAGCGCAACATAGTCCTCCGCTGCGAAACGCTCGCGCATCGTCTCAACCATGACGGGACCGACGGTCTCCGGGAAAAGCCGATTAACAGCCCATTTGGCGTCCAAAGAAAAATCGAGTCGTCGGAGCGCAAGGAACCCGTGATCGCGCGCCGTGTCGATTGCTCCGCCACCCACCGAGAGATGGACCGCAATGTCGGGATTAACTGTTTCGAACTGGCTAAGGCGGGGGATCAGCCAACGCATGGCGACGGACCGTTCGCAGGAAAGAAGTATTGTGTTGCTGTCCTCTTGCGCGGTTTCTCGGATGGAAGAAATCGTGCGCTCAAGATCGTCAAAACTGCGGCGGCAGGCATCGCGTAGTGCTTCCCCGGCTGATGTGAGCCTGATGCCGCGTCCTGACCGCTCCAGCAGCGGCGTTCCCACAGTCTTCGCAAGGCGCGAAGCGCGTCGGCTGACGGCGGCGTGAGTAAGGTTCAGTTCTTCTGCCGCAGAACGCACCGATCCCATGCGTGCCGTTACCTCAAAGGCGCGCAGATCATCGAGATAAGGAAGGTCGGATCGTTTCATTGGTAATGAAATATCACCAGTACTGGTGAGAAACAATTGCTTGTTCGATGACGCTTCTACGCCGATTATCCTGCTATGACGTCTCCTCCAAGCCCTTTTGTCGGTATCCTCGCCGATGATTTGACGAGCGCCGCAGATGGTGCGGCTCCCTTCGTGAGAAAGGGGCTTCAGGCGACGGTTTCCAGGCGGCATGTTCCGCAGTCTCGCGAAGCTGATGTTATCGCAGTCGATATGGCGACGCGCTCGATGAAGGAGAACGACGCTGCCGCCGGAGCAAGGGAAACCGCACAAAAATTGGCGGGCGCGCAGATAGTCTACAAGACAGTCGACTCAACCCTGCGTGGGCATGTCTTTGCCGAGATCAATGCGGTCATCGCGGGGAGCCAACGCAGAAGGCTGGTGTTTGCCCCGGCATTTCCCGAGGCAGGTCGGATCACACGCGATGGTTTTCAATTCGTCGATGGCGTCCCGGTATCTGAAAGCCGCTACGGATCCGATCCGGTTCATCCGGCACGAACATCGAGGCTCTCCGACCTTGTGCCGCCTTCCGCACAAGACGCGCTCCAGATTAACGCGGAAACTCAGGATGAGTTGAATGCAAAGGTAGCCCGGATTCCCGATCCGCAAGAGGTCATCTGGGTTGGATCACCAGGCCTGGCCATTGCTTTGGCAGGACTGGTGGCCTCGACACCGGGTCGGTGCTCTGTGCCTAAGGTGAGCTCCGATATTCTGGTGGTTGTCGGCAGTATGAACGCTGTCAGCTCAGAACAGGCAAAGATGCTGGAAGACTAGACAGATGTCAGTGTTCTTCGCGTCCCCGCGGAACGTGCGGATCCCCGAGAAACACTTGCCGCGCTCACGGCTAAAGCCGTTTCGGCCCTGGAAACGGATCAATACGGAGCGATTATTGCGATGGGCGGTGATACGATGGACGCGATCCTCAATGCGATCGGTGTGAGAAGTTTCGATCTTACCGGAGAATTCGAGCCTGGATTTCCGGTTGGTCTTGCTGACTATAAAGGCGACCCGCTCGTCCTCGGTCTGAAAGCAGGCGGTTTCGGCTCCCCGGACAGTCTCCGACGGGCAGTCGATCATCTAACGCGTTCAAAGGAGTACGCTTCGTGACGCACGCTCCACTCGTCATCACCATGGGCGACCCGTCAGGGATCGGCCCGGAGATTATTGCCAAATCCTTTGCGGAAGGGCGTGCGCCGGGCTGTGTTGTGATAGGAAGCGCCTCTGTCATGCGCCAGGTAGTTGCGATGCTCGGCCTTGGATTGGAGGTCCGTGACATCCAATCGATAGAGGACGCGACATCGCCTGAAAACCAACGCGTTATTGAAGTCCTTCAGACATCAAAGAAAGGCGCAGAGTTTCCTGTCGGCGAAGTGTCTGCGGAAAGCGGGAAGGCCGCGTTCGACGCTATCGTCAAAGGGATCGAGCTTGCGAAATCCGGAAGAGCGTCTGGCGTCGTTACAGCCCCGATCCACAAAGAAGCCTTGGCTGCTGCGGGGATCGGCTTTCCGGGACACACCGAAATGCTCGCCGAATTTGGTGGTGCGCAAAGCGTTGCGATGATGCTTGCGAATGACGAGATCCGCACGGTGCTTGTCACGATCCATGTCAGTCTGCGCGACGCTATAGACCACGCCGATTTTAAGGCTCAGATGTCGGCGATCCGCCTTGCGGACAAAGCCTGTCGCGATCTTGGTATTGATGCGCCCCGCGTGGCGGTCGCGGGCCTCAACCCCCATGCGGGTGAGGGCGGTCTCTTCGGCCAGGAGGAAATTGAGATTATTACACCTGCCATTGAGGCCGCGCGCGCGGAAGGTATCGATGCGTCCGGCCCGTGGCCAGGCGACACGGTCTTCATGGCGGCACGAAGGGGGAAATTCGATGTCGTCGTAGCGCAATATCATGATCAGGGCCTCATTCCCGTGAAATATCTCGGCGTGGAAAAGGGCGTCAATGTCACCCTCGGTCTTCCCTTCGTGCGTACCTCACCGGATCATGGGACTGCGTTCGATATCGCCGGGAAGGGGATTTCCGATCCGGCAAGCCTGTCGACCGCGATTGATTACGCCCGCCGCTTGATCGCCAGACGGC
This sequence comes from Pseudomonadota bacterium, assembly GCA_039181265.1. Lineage (GTDB taxonomy): Bacteria > Pseudomonadota > Alphaproteobacteria > Rhizobiales > JACESI01 > JBCDCU01. Next base: position 11,453 of record JBCDCU010000003.1, read on the forward strand.
ACCAACCAGAGGAGGTTTTCTGATGGGGCTTCGCTTCATCTTCATGCTCACCCGTGCCGATAAAACGGTGCCTGACGCGGCGAGCCATCTCGAAACGGCCCTGTCCCTCGGCGTGCGCCATATCGGTTTTAAGGATATCGGCCTGCCGGTTTCAGAATTGAAGGCATTGAATGAGGCGATCAAGGCAAAGGGCGCCACATCCTACCTCGAAGTTGTAAGCCGTGACCGGGAAAGCGAAGTGACATCCGCAAGGGCCGCCGTCGAGGTTGGCGTCGATATCCTCCTCGGCGGAACGGAAGTCGAGGATGTCCTGCCGATCATTAGAGGGACAGGGCTCGAATATTACCCATTCCCCGGCCGGATCGTCGGTCATCCGAGCGTTCTCGAAGGATCCGTCGATGACATCGCTGAAAGCGCGCGCAGTCTTGCGGCCTACGAAGGCGTGACCGGGCTCGATCTTCTGGCTTACCGGTCACCGCTACCGGATATTCCGGCGATGATCAGCGCTGTCTGTGAAGCCGCAGGAAAACCAGTGATTGTCGCAGGCTCCATCGCTGAACCCGACCGCATTGCGGCGGTCCGAGATGCCGGAGCGGCTGGCTTTACCATCGGGACGGCTGCGCTCAACGGTGATTATCCGGCTGATAGTGAGGATCTTGAAACGCAGCTCTCTGCGATTGTGCGCGATGTGGCCGACCTCAACGGGCATCTGTCGCCCTTTGGCAAGAAGAGCCTTGATCGCGCGTTTGCAGCCTTTGACGACACCTGGTCGCCGCGCGTTGCCGGTCAGATCAATGCAATGCAGATTAAGCTCGCCAAATTTGAGGGAGCTTTCACCTGGCATTTTCACGAGCGCGAGGATGAACTCTTTCTCGTTCATCGCGGACGGCTTTTGATGAAGTTTCGCGACCGCGAAGAGGTGGTGGAAGAGGGCGAGTTCATCGTCGTGCCGCATGGCGTCGAACATTGCCCTGTGGCTCTGACGGAGACCTGCGAGGTTGTGTTGTTGGAACCAGCAACGACCGTCAACACGGGAACAGCCGAGGACGATCGCAAAGTCTTGGATCTCGCATCTGTTTGAATCAGAACGCGGCGGTGCTCTTAACACCGCCGCTCATTAAATAGTCCAGGGTTCGTCGGTTATCAGCTTCCCGGTGTGTTCCGTACGAAGGGATTGCCGCGCTCGGCAGTCGCCGTAAACGTCATGCCTGAAATCTTCCAGCCGTCTTCGGTGCGAACGAATTCGTGCACATAGGTACCCCAGACTTCCCAAAGCGCGTTGCCGCCGTTTTCTTCAAGCGCGCCGCGCTCCATGCGGTTCCAGGCATAGCCGTGCGAGAGCATCGTGGCTGAATTGGCTCCGGTGAATGTCACGCGGTGATTGCCACGCAGGTGGAACGATGTCTTCTCAGCCGTCAGGTTCGACGACCAGCCGAGGATCAGCGCATCGGCCGGGATCTTTGCAGGTTCGCCACCAACAAGGGAAGTAAAGTCAACATCGATGGTTTCGGTGAACAAAGAGCGGGAAAGGTCCCAGTCTTTTGCGTCAACGGCTGCATCAAGCGCATCGGCAATCCGTACCATTTCCGCGTGATCGACGAGGGTCTCTGCTGTGATGGGCGCGCCTGCCAGGTTGGCGGCTTTTGCTGCATGGGCAGTTGCATCGAGGGCGACGACGAGGCCTGCGACAGCAAGGCCCATCATTGCGATTGAAAGGGCAGACGAAATCCCTGTCACGATTGCAGTTGAGATACCTGCGGGGATCGAAGTGGCAGTCTTTGTTTCAAAAAAGCGTGTCATTGTGTGTCTCTCCATCCGGTGTGTTCGTTGAAGGGAATGTGACACGAGTAATGAATAAATAAAAATTCTGAATAAAGATTATTTTGATGCTTTTTAGGTATTAATTGTTTCAACGATCTCGATCATGTTGGTGACGAGCGTTCCGCTCGCTGGACGCGTTAGGCTGATCTTTCATCCAATTCGCTGCGGTCAATAAAGACCTGAAAACAGGAAGGAATCCGTAGGTGGAAAAGATCTGATGGACCGCCCAATCGTCATTTTCGTTTCATCAATTCATAAGCATCGGCATCGCTGTTTTTCGACTGACTTAAGGCTGAATTTTGATTAATGCCTTGGTAACGCTGTTATGAGAATTGTATGTATTAATACATTGTCTTACGAAAGGAAATGCGATGGCAAACCCTGATGTCGGGCGCTTCAAGGGCATTGGTGCCCGCCTCACGCTAGCTTTCGCCATTGTGCTCGTCTTAATGAGCACGCTTACAGTCTTCTCGGTTTACAAAATAAACGATGTACGAGAGAGGCTGATCCAGATTAACGAGGTGAACAGCCGCTTGCAGCGCTTCGCGATCAATTATCGTGGGAGTGTTCATGACCGCGCCATTGCCATTCGCGATGTCGTCTTGACCGATGATCCGACTATTCGTCAGGAGACTTTAAATCAGATCAAAGAGCTTGCTGCGTCTTACGCAGAAAACGAACGCGCAATGGCCGATCTTGTGAGTCGGGTCGGGCTTACGGCGGGAGAGGAAGCCACGTTGGGTGACATTGATGCAGTGCAAAGCCGCACCAATCCGTTGGTTTCTGAGATCATAGCCTTAACCGGCAATGGCGAAAATGAGAAGGCGAAAGCCCTTTTGATGAACGAGGTCAGTGAATTGTTTTCTGATTGGCTCGCGTCAATCAACCGCTTTATCGACAGCAAAGAGAGGTCGAACCAACAGATTGGAGCAACCGTTTCAGCTTCCGTTCAAAACTACTCGCTGACTGCCTATACGGCACTTGCTATCGCGGGACTGCTCACCCTTGTTGCTGGCGTCATCGTTGGGCGTTCGATTACGCGGCCGATCGGACAGCTTGTTAGTGTGATGGGGCAATTGGCATCCGGAAATCTCAAAACCGAGGTCGACGGGGCAGATCGCCAAGATGAGATCGGTTCCATGGCAAGAGCCGTCGAAGTCTTCAAAACGAATATGATTGAGACAGAACGTTTGCGCACAGCCCAAGATGACGAGCAACAGGCGCGGGCCGATCGCCAGGAACGGATTGAAAAAGCAATCGCTGAGTTTGAACAAACAAGCGAGACCGTTCTGTCTTCGGTGTTGGGTGCCGCCCAGGGAATGAAAGGATCAGCAAGCTCGCTTGCCTCTTCATCAGAAAAGGCAATGGCACAGGCAGAAACAGTATCCCGTGCGTCCGAGGAGGCAAGCCAGAATGTGCAAACGGTTGCAGGTGCTGCCGAGGAGCTTTCCGCATCCGTGAACGAAATCTCCGGCCAGGTTGCACGGTCTGCTGAAATGTCCCGAAACGCGACAACGAAAGCGCAGGCGACGCAAGCGACAGTGCAGGCGCTTGCTGAACGTGCGCAACAAATCGGCCAAGTCGTGAAACTGATCAGTGATATCGCTGAACAGACCAACCTGCTTGCTCTCAATGCGACGATCGAAGCAGCGCGGGCGGGTGAGGCTGGAAAGGGCTTTGCGGTCGTTGCATCCGAGGTCAAACAACTCGCTGAACAAACAGCAAAAGCAACGGGCCAGATCAGCGAAGAGATATCCGCTGTGCAGGAAGCAACCGGAGCGTCCGTATCCTCAATCGAAGAAATTGCTAGTGAAATCAATCAGCTCGACGAAATTGCCGCAACGATTGCTGCTGCGGTCAACCAGCAGGGATCCGCGAGTGACGAAATTGCGCGCAACGTTCAACAGGCGGCTCAGGGAACCGGCGAGGTTACCTCGGGGCTGGTCCATGTTCGGGAAGTGTCGAAGGCAAACAGTGAGTCATCAGCCGAAGCACTCAACGCTTCCGAAGCGATGAACAGACAGGTCGACGAGATTAAGGGATCGATTGCATCCTTCCTGAACAAAATTCGCGCAGCTTAAGCGCCTATGACCCGAAACAGCGTGTCCTTCCATCCGGTGTTTTCGCTGGGTGGAAGGCGAACGGAATGAAGATCACCGGGAATTCAGGATGCCGATTGGGTTAATGCATTTCAGGCATTAATTGTTTCAACGATCTCGATCATGTTGGTGACGAGCGTTCCGGGCGGCTTTCCTGCAATGAAGAGAAACTCGATTGGAACGGAAAGCCCTTTCACCTTGCGGAACTGGACCCGGTTTGGCGGTCGTTCAATATTGGCTGAATTCACGAAGGCACAGCCGACACCAGCGGAAACAAGGCTCAGCATGGTCGTCTCATTGTTCGCTTCCTGGGCGACAAACGGGGCGAGGCCGAGATCGGAAAGCGCCTTTGAGAGTTTATCGTAATACGCAGGTGCGACGGCGCGGGGAAAGGCGACGATCGGGAGCCCGTCTATGTCTTCAAGGTCGAGCGGGCCGTCATGATCAAAGACGAGATCGGTGGAAGCGGCAAGAACAACGTCGTCAATGCGCAGGGGAAAAACGGTGAGAGCATCGTCGGAGAGATTGTCCTGCCTGTAGACAAAGCCCGCATCGATCTCACCGGCAAGAAGCGCGTTGATCTGATCCACCGAGCTCATCGGCTGAATGTCGAGCTGAACATTCGGATAGCGGCGGGCATAAAGGTTCATTGTGATCGGCAAATGCCCGGACCAGGCGGCACTCTCAAGAAGCCCGATCCTGAGGCGCCCAGCGGATCCGCGTGCGATGTTGCGGGCTTCATCCGCTGCAGCCTCGGCCTCTTCGAGAATAGTCCGCGCTTTTTTCGCGAAAGCCTGTCCGGCATCGCTCAAGACAACACGGCGTCCGTCTCGGATCAAAAGATCGACGCCAAGCTCGGCCTCAAGATCGCGGATTTGCCGCGAGACCGCTGGTTGTGCGATCCGAAGGCGCTCGGCGGCATGGCTGATCCCGCCATGATCGGCGACGGCGACGAAATAGCGAAGGTGGCGGAGCTCCATTATTAAATGCCTCAAAGGTATAGGTCTGAGTGCTTAATAGCATTGGAAGGTATTGAATACGACGGCTATGTTGAAACGATCTTAATCGAGAAGAGGCCGCGATGAACACCAGAACACCTTTTGCTTCCATTGCGGGTCCGGCACTTGGCGCGCTCACTGTGCTTTGCTGGTCTGCCTATAATGTCGCCGCAAAGCAGGGGATCGATGAAGGGCTTGCGCCGGAGGTCCTATCGTTTCTGCGCTTTTCTGTGCCGGGATTGATCGCGGTTCCAACGTTGGCGGTCTTTCTCATGAAGAGACGGTGGTCACCGGTCCCGCTTCACCGCCTCGCTGTACTGACCTTTCTTGGCGGCCCGGTTTTCGGCGTCATGGCGGTTTCCGGTTATTCTTATGCACCACTCTCGCACGGGCTCTTGTTTGCCCCCGTCGCAGTGTTTTTGAGCGCGGCCTTCTTCGGGCGGCTTCTTCTTGGCGAGGCGGTGACGCGTCCCCGCATATTCGGGGCGCTCACCATGTTTTCCGGTCTTGCTGTCCTTGTCGGCTTTGAGACATCCGACCTTTCTGAAGAGTGGTTGCGCGGCACGCTCTTTTTCGGTCTCGCGGGCGCAATGTGGGGCGCCTATACGGTGCTTTTGAAGCACTGGCAGATCCCGTTCCTGTCGGGCGCGCTTGCGGTTTCTGCGGGCTCGTCTTTCGCCTCGCTCATTGTGCTTGGACCGGTCGTTTATGGCGCTATAGCAGTGACGCCCGTCGAGAGCATCCTCTTCCAGGCGGTGATGCAGGGGCTTGTCGGCGGTGTTTTGAGTGTTATCGCGCTGATTGGTGCTTTGCGGGCCCTGTCGGCCCAGACAGCAGCCCTTCTTCCGACCTTCTCGCCGGCAGTCGCACTCCTTATCGCGGCCCTCTTCGGGGCCGCTTGGCCAACACCAGCTGAACTTATCGGCATGGTGGTGATCGCGCTGGGATTTATGGTTGCTTCGGGTTTCAGGGCGCGATGGATCACAAGAGGTGCGTGGGCGAGGGCTGCTTAGCGTCAAACCGAGATTGGTAACCAGGAAAGAACTGCGCATTTGCGAGCAGTTTGGCGAGATGCAAGGATAGAATTATTTCAAAACATTCAATTAGGTATAATCAACGTGCGCGAGATTTTGGAACGAATACTGCCTCCTTTGGTTGGGTCGATCATGCTCCTTATCATAGGCGTATTTTTCTTTATCTTGTTGGATTCTCGCTACCTGTTTCACCACTACCGGCTATTCTACGCTGAACATGAGTGCTACACGCGGGAAGGTCTCTTTTTGAACAATGGCATCCATTGCGAGTTCGACCATCAAGCAAGTGTTCAGCGATCGATTTTCGAAGGGAGAGCATTCGGTGCGAATGTTGGCTCGATCTTTGAGGCCAACCGCTTTGCCAAGGCGACCTGCCTGGACCACTGTCAAAGCCGCGAAAACTGCTCAGAGTTTGTCGTCTCGGCACCGCGGGAGTTTTTTAATAGCAGCCTCATGGTATCGGAACGGGGATCGTGGGCGTGTGTTCTTATTGAGCTATGGGAACCCAAAACACACTAGAAATGTTTCGTGTGTGGCTCAACGCTCAGTGCATTGAGTCGCTTCAAACTCATAAGGGGCAATGTTTGTGTCATGCAATGATTGCCGAGTGACATTGGGATGACGTCGTGGCTGCAACGAACAAGGCGGACCTGCTTCAGATCACCCGCAAGGAATTCGACAAGCTCGCGAAGCTGATCGACGCGCTTGATGAAGACCTCGCTATGGCAAAGCAGGAAGACGACACGTCAATCAAAGACGTGATCGCCCACCGCGCCCATTGGATCGATCTCTTTCTTTGCTGGTATCACGACGGGCAGGCGGGAAAGACGGTCCACTTTCCGGCTGAAGGCTATAAGTGGAACGATCTTAAGCGCTACAACGCTGACTTGAGGGAAAAGCAGGCCGGGATCGGCTGGGTGGATGCCGTCACGATGCTCCGGGACCGTAACGCAAAGCTGGAAGCGTTCATTGAAAGTCTCTCCGAAGAGGCGCTTTATGGCGGCCCGATGAAAGGAGCGTACAACAAATGGACGCCCGGCCGATGGGCTGAAGCGGCTGGACCAAGCCATTTTCGCTCTGCGTCGAAATTCATTCGCGCGGTCCTCAGAAAGCCACGGTAACGGGCTTTGCGATGATGGTGTGATGTCGAAGCGGTTCACTTCCTTCGAGGGCTCATTTACCTATGTTGCCGGAGAGGCGATCTCCCCCGGATTCGCTACTGGAAGCAGTCGAAAAACGACGTAGACGGCTAGTGTTGAACTATAAAACGGAGATGTTTCTTGCCGTGTTTTTTTCGTGTGCATTTGACAACACAAGAGATAATCGCGGCTCCAAAATATGCCCATGGTCGCTATTTGGCTGATGCAAAAATTGACCTCATCGGAGGAGCGGAAGCTTATGAACTCCGAACCTGCGATTTTTTCTTAGAGCGATGGGGTCTGTCCTGGTTCGGTCACTTTGAGGCAGTCGGCCGGTGGCCAAAGGGGGATAACTCACCTGAAACAGGTGCGGCTTATCTGTGCTTGCACAATCTCACAATCCTTCGGGACGATTATCCGCCGCACGGGCAGCCATTTGAAGTTGGAGATCGTTTTGAGATGAGCAAGAACGGCAAATCCATCGGAGCATGCGTCATAACGCTGTTGCCGAATTATCGTGATTCTGTGCAATTGGACGCTCCGCACGACCCTCCAAGAATGGGGCTTTCCACGACACCTTGGGTCGAAGTTCCGCGCCCGTCTGAGTAAGGGGGCTGAGGTTTTCCGTCTCGCTATGGAGTTTGCAACTCCAAATAGACGCCTCAATCCGCTTCTCCCCGCTTCAAATGACGCTCTTGATTGTTTATCCACCGTGGCTCTAAGGCAGGTGATATCGTTGACAAGTGTGAGCCGCTATAAACAATAATCCAGTAAACTCAGAACGTAATTTCCCGTAAAAATAACGTAAATTCTGTTAAAAAATTCGATGCTTTCTCTTAAATCGATCTGAAGATCTCTCTGATAAATCCTACCTCGAAACCCACGCACAAAATCACTCAAAAAGGGAATCCAGGGATGATCAAACACCTCAAGAAAGCAGCACTCGGCGTTTCCATGCTGGCGTTGACGGCAGCACCGTCGTTTGCCGGTGAGCAATATGTCGATCCAACCGGCTTTGCCGTGTCAGGTTATGATGTTGTTGCCTATTTCGACATGGAACAGGCTCCGGTTGGCGAAAAGCAGCCTGCTGCCGTTCCGGGCAAATCATCAATCAGCGCGGAATGGAACGGTGCTAAGTTCGCTTTCTCAAGCGTTGAGAACCGCGAGCGCTTCCTTGCCAATCCAGAAAAGTACGCGCCGCAATATGACGGTCACTGCGCATTCGGCGTCAAAATGGGCCTGAAGGTTCCGTCACATCCGGACCTGTGGCGTATTGTCGATGGCAAGCTTTACCTCAACATCCGCCAGAAGGTCGTTGCACTTTGGGAAGAGGATGTACCAGGAAGCATTGTAGAGGCTGACACAAAGTGGAAAGAGCTTGAAGCAGCTCCTGCAAGCGACATGGCGGTTCCGGATTTCGAGATTGCAAACGCACCGATTAAAGAAGCTGCTGCCGTTTACGGCTCACATTAATTGGAAAGAAGCGCCGCGCTTCATCGTGGACCGGCGCTGACAATTACCATTCATCGATTTGGCGGGCAGGGGGGCTCCTCTTGCCCGCCTTTTTTGGTCTCGCGCAAAGGCGTTCAGCGCAGTCTGGCAGCGACATACACACCCAAGCTTCGATTGCGTAGTATTCTGCGATAGTCTCCCCGCAAAGAATGAGGGATAGATGCAGGCGCTTCGGATCGATCATGTCCATGTGGAAGTTGCAGACCGCGATGAGGCTGCTGACTGGTATCGCCAGACATTAGGTTTGAAGCGGCATGCGCCTCTTGCGAAATGGGCAGAGCACCCGATGGGGCCACTGATCCTGGAGGGTGGCGATGGTCACCCGGCGCTTGCGCTTTTTGCCCACGAGGCAAGAGAGGTTTCACGGGATGCGACGATTGCGTTTCGGGTAACCGGCGACGATTTCCTGGCGTTCTTGGGAAAACTCGACGTTCTCGACCTCAAAGATGACAAGGGGAAAGAACTAACAAGAGCTGATATCGTCGACCATGACAGTGCCTGGTCGATCTATTTTGTCGATCCCGATCAGAACAGGCTCGAAGTGACGACCTATGACTATGCCGTTGTGGCCAGCGCATGATTGAAGCTGGCGCGAAAAAAAGGCTCGTTTAATGACTAAGCCTGACACGCTCACGCTTCTCGCCGGGCAGATTTCAGTCCCGAAGATGACCGCGCCGAAAGAACGGGATCTTCATCTTGAGGTGACAGCGGAGAAAGTTCGAGCTGCACTCCAACGAGCTGCGACACCGGTCGATATCGTGGTTCTGCCTGAACTCTCGAGCCTTGATTATTCGCGCGAGGCGTTTTCCCGGCTTGACCAACTTGCCGAACCGCTTGACGGGCCGTCATTTCGTGTCTGGCGGAAAATCGCTACGCAAGAAGGCGTCTTTGTTACCTACGGCTTCGCGCGAAAAAACGAAGGCGGGAACACGATTTGTACCGCCGTTGTGAACCCGGAAGGCAATCTCGTCGGGTATTACGATAAGCTCCATCTCGCGCAATATGGCGCGTCGATGGAAAAGGAGTACTTCCAACGCGGTGATCATGTTTTCACGTTTGATGTCAAAGGCTTCCGGCTCGCGCCGATCATCTGTTACGACATCCGGATCCCGGAACTGACACGCACGCTGGTGATTGATCACAAGGTGGATCTGATCCTCCATTGCGGCGCTTATTACCGTGATGAGAGCTTTCCCTCCTGGCATGCCTTCGTAGTGACGCGTGCGCTCGAAAACCAGGTCTTTTTCCTGTCCTTAAATCGTGCGGGAGAAAATTTTGGAGCCTCGCTCTTCTGCCAACCCTGGCAGGATGACACGACCCCGATGACCCGTTTCGACGACACGAATGAAGACTTTCGAACGCTTACATTGGACCGTCGCGTTCTTACAAGAGCGCGGTCTGACTATAGCTTTCTGGAAGACCGCCTGGATGACCATAGCATCGATTTGATATCCGGTTGAAATCGGCCGCTCTTATCCATTGACCTCGACAGACCTGTCGCCCAAATGCCTTTGAAACCCTGAGCGGACGGATCTTGCATGGACCCCACAAGCTTTATCTTTGATATTCGTAAAGACGATATGCCGGAGGAGATGCGCATCCTACTTTCGGAATATCCGCGCGAAACATGGGAGACGCATCCGTGTTTTAAGGAAATGACGCGAGACTGGCTTGGCGCCCATCAGATGTTTCGCCGCCTGGCGGACCTCTTAAGGCAGGATGCGGAAGCCGTGCTCGACCGTCTGATCGAGCCCGTGGAATATGCCCCACGCCTTTACCGTTTCGGCAATGCTCTGGTCGGCAGTCTTCGCGGTCACCATGCATGGGAGGATCATGAATATTTCCCGGAGCTTTCTGCCGCCGATCCGCGTTTCGTGCCCGCTATCGATGTTCTGGAAAAGGATCATGAGGCGCTGGATCAGGTTTTGAGCGCGTTTATCGAAGTCGGCGAGAACGCCGTTGAAATTGCGGGTAAGGATGACAAGAAAATGCGCGATCGCGTCGGCATACTTCATGGGATCACGGAGGCGATCGAAGCTTTGTTGGACCGTCATCTCGGCGACGAAGAAGAAATCGCCGTGCCGATCATCCTCCATTATCGCCTGCGGGGATAGGGTCGCTTAGCCGCTGGTTTTAGAAGGCTCGAAGATAGCCCGGATCGCGGCTTCAAGACGCGGCTGCAGGAGTTCATCATTGGCGGGATCGAGTGCGTCCGGACCGATCAGATGACGCGCTACGTCGAACCCGGCGAGAACGCTTAAGATAAGTGCCGCGCGTATCTCCGCATCCTTGCCACCAAGCTGGGCTGCCAGTTCAGCAACCATCGGATTTCCCATTTCCTCTTTCACGATCTGCTGCGCGTCTTCAGATGAAGAGGACCGGATGGCAGCAAACATCGGATCGAATTTTGACGGATGCTTTTGTTTCGAAAGGGCGATCTTGGCGAGTTGCGCCGGAAGATCGTCCGCCTTCACATCGGCAAGCGGCTTAAGATCGATGCAATGCTCCATCACTTCACGAAAAAGCTCAGCCTTGCTTCCGAAATAACGGTTGATGAGGGCGACATTGCAGCCTGCTTTTTGAGCGATATCGCGCGTCCCGGCGCCGTCAAAGCCGTGGATTGAAAAAACGAGGCGCGCGGCCTCAAGGATCGCGGCACGGGTTGCGCCGGCATCGCGTGCGCGTGTTTGGCTCTCTTTTTGATTTTGGTTCGTCACGTATGTAAACACTTGTTGACTTGCTTTGGGTGCCCAAGTAAGCAAGTGATTACTTCTCTGAGCGTTGCGATGATAAAGCACGGAATTCTCGTTTTCAGAAGAGATGGTCCTTGAATTTCCTGGTGATGAGGGGCGCTCCCGTGGGTGAGACAATTGAGATTATCGATCATAGCGAGTGGGTCGAACATCTGTTTGAGCCTTACCGGCAAGTGATCGGTCCGGATTTTCCGGCCTATCGGGGCCATGTTTATCGAACAATCACCTATGCCATGCACTTTCTGAACGGCGCGGAAGAGCATCGCAAAATGGTTGAGACGGTCTTTGTCTATCATGACATCGGATTGTGGACGGCCAAAGATCTTGCTTATCTCGAACCGTCTGAAGATCTAGCTCTCACCGACAACCGGGAACTGCGTTTCGGGCTTGATCCGGAAACTCTGCGCGCTGCGATCCACTGGCATCACAAGGTCACGCCGTATAAGGGGCCGAACGCAGATCTCGTCAATGCGGTTCGCAAGGGGGACTGGATTGACGCTTCGCAGGGCATGGTGCGCCATGGTCTGTCGAAGGCTCAGATTGCCGCGGTGACGGCGGCGATCGATGATCACGGGTTTCCGCAGGTTCTCCAACGCCTTGCAAAAGATATCCGCGGCTCGACGCTCTTCGGTAATTTGCGGGTTTTGCGGCGTGTCTTCAAATGGTGAGGGGCGGGGAATTCATAAGCCACGTATGATGGCCGCTCAGCCGGGACCGCCGAAGCGGTCTCCGGTATAGTCTTGTAAAACACGCTATGAACTTATCGACAAGCGGTTCTGCCTATGCATTGACCAGTTTCCTCCAGGTAAACAGTGGAATGGCCAGGACTCCCTTTCGGCATCTTGACACCCTTCGCAATCATGAATTTGACACTGTGTCCGCCATACAAACCTGCGGGGAAACGGGAAATGTCCTTTTCGATCAGATAGAACCCGTCTCTTGTAAGCGTGATCGCTCCTTCTTTGATAAGCTGCAATAAACCAGCTTGTTGCGGGAGCACGTCATAGGACGACGCAGGTTTCGGAGAGATGACCTGCTCATGGTCGATTTCAACGATCCCTCCAGGATAGAATCTCTGAAGTTCGGCTGCTGTTCTCCCTTTGCGCCCGGTATTCAGTTTCGTTAGCTTCCCGTCGTTCCAGCGAAAAAGACCGTTCCCCGATTGTATCGTAACGCCGCGATCGGTTCGCGCGCTCTTGCGACCTTTTGTGGTGCCGGATGGCAGCGAGACCTCATGCAAAGTGTATTCGCCAACAAACGTGTCTACTGAACGTCCCAACAATCCCGATAGGCGGGCTCGCGCTATGCGGGCTTTGGCAGTATCCCTCTCTGCGAAGTGTCCGACACAAGCACCAGGTTCGGTGAAGGTGATCTGACTTTTCCTGAGACCGACAACACCGGCCCCGCCACCTTCTTTTGTTTTGCGGGGTTGAACAACGAAGTTGGTAATTCGATCAGTCGCGCCGCTGATCCGCCAGATGAGCGGGTCATGCGTCCTCGTGAATATGTAAAGGGGTTGGTCCCCGGGTTCGATATGCAGAGCTGCCGTGGTCGTGGTTGCGTTGAGACCTGCAACTGAAGCCGATGAGATTGCGGAGCCTTCATAGCCACCGAGAAACACAACCTTAGCGGCCGGGTCCGCTTTTGGGAGTGTACAGACGTTTCGTCTGTTGTTTCCAGGCCGCTGGTGTCGGTTTCGTTTTGCGAGGCGACGCACCTCTGGAGCTTCTTTTGCAATTCTATCGATCGCTTCAGAGACCTCTTTGGAATCGACCTTGTTGTCTCCATTCAAGTCGAACGCCATGAGATCTTCTACGCTGTTCGGCCCGTGCGACCGGACCTTTTTGCTCCGTTCATTTCCAAACGCGATCAGCTCTTTATAGGAAATCGCGCCGTCATTGTCTTTGTCACCCTTAAGAAATAGGAGTTGATATCGTGATCGCGTCTGGCTCGGCTCGCTTTTCTCGACAGAAGCGCGTTCTGAGGCCGTCAGAACACCATCGCCATCAAGGTCGAGATGCAGGTAGGCTTGAATAAGCTTTGTGCGTCTTTTAACCTGCTGAACAGCCTGAAAGGCCGCAACATCCTGGCGGGTGACAACGCCCGTTTCATTCATCTGATAAAGTTGGTTTATGACCCGTGTTAAATAGCTATCTGGGTTCTGGCTGATCAGATGGCGAACGTTTAACGATACGTCCGGCGCTACCAGCGTTTTTTCTTGCGAACCAGAATCTGCTGTGTTCTGGGCATGCGCCGCTGGGATCGTGGAAAGAACGGAGACAAGAACGGTCGAAAGAAGGCAGGACAGATTACGCCGCATAAAATCACCTATCGGTTTGAACAAATAAAATATTCTGCGCCGACACTACGGGAATAGGTGTAAAAGGACGCTTCTATTGACTGACGAATATTGGTTTTCTTGTTAAGGGGATTGTTAACCAGGCGCTTAGGGGCGCCGACCCTTTTCCCGTTCAAGTGACCAGATCGTCAGATATGCACATTTTTGACGGCTCCGGTTCCTTCGCACAGCCTTTGGTGTTCCGCGTCACTTTGCTATCATCCAAACTGCCATGACATGGATCGCCATCTCAATCAGAGCCACGCTTGCCGGCCTCTTGCTGCTCTTTCCGGGAGCGACGGCTACGTTTGCTCAAACCCCGCCCTTGGCGTCAGAAATCTCAGCCTATGAGGGGCTTTTTAAGGCGGCTCATAAAGGTGATCTTGAAGCGCTTCAACGCCTTTCGAAAGACAACGAAAATCTCGGTATCCGCGACGGAAGAGGGCGCACGCCATTACATGTCGCAGCCCATGCCTCCCACGAAGAGGCGCTTGAAATCCTGGTAAAGGCTGGTGCCGATCCGAACGCATTCGACAACCAGGCCTACGACATCGTGACGATTGCGGCCGTTGCGAATGATCTGCAGGTGCTCAAGACGGCCCTTGAGGTCGGGGCGTCTCCGGGCAACATCACAAGCCCCTATGAGGGGACGGCGTTGATCGCGGCGGCCCATCTCGGTCACCATGAGGTGGTGAAGATCCTGATCGATGCCGGTGCCCCAATAGACCATATCAACAATCTCCATTGGACAGCGCTTATGGAAGCAGTGGTCCTCGGCGATGGCGGCCCGGATCATGTGACGTCGGCGCGCCATCTCATCGAAGCTGGCGCGGATAAGGCCATTGCGGATAGGGATGGTGTTACGCCACTCGAACATGCGAGGCGGCGCGGCTATTCCAAGATGATAGAGCTCTTCTAAGGCAGGCGGATGCGCCGTTTGGTCCCGGTTTCTGTCATTCTCTCAAGACGCAAACTGTGAAACACTTATTATCCGAAAGGTCAGTAAGACCAAGTGATTGTACGAATATTCTGCCAAAATCGCCGGCCTTAAGACCAATAGGTGGGTTGAAGTGCAACACGTTCAATGCACAAGGATTTGAGCACTCCAACACAACGGAAATGCGTTGAAAATCAATATCGGGGAAAATAGGTGAAAGTCACTCGGCGCGGATAAATCGTCTTGAACGATCGCGCCCCTACGAGAGACGAAACCTCCCGCAGCAAACAAGTTCGGATAAACGATGAGCCTGTATGACAACTATCTGACCGAAATCGACAATCGCAAGCAACAGGGCCTTAATCCCAAACCAATCGACGATGGCGCTTTGATCTCGGAATTGATCGGGATCATCAAGGATCCAGGGAATGAGCATCGAAAGGATGCCCTCCATTATCTGATCTACAATACCTTGCCGGGGACCACGAGCGCAGCAGGCGTTAAGGCGGAATTCCTCAAGGAGGTTATTCTCGGTAGCGTACCTGTCGCGGAAATCTCGACCCCGTTCGCCTTTGAGTTGTTGTCGCACATGAAAGGCGGGCCGTCGGTCAAGGTTCTCCTCGATCTGGCTCTAGGCGACGATCTGTCGATCGCTGAACAGGCCGCCAAAGTGCTGAAGACACAGGTCTTCCTCTATGACGCCGATACAGATCGCCTCAAAGAAGCGTTTGAGGCCGGAAATGCGGTCGCAAAAGACATTTTGGAGAGCTATTCGAAGGCTGAATTCTTCACGATGCTCCCAGACATTGAAGACGAGATCGAAGTCGTCACCTATGTCGCTGCTGAAGGCGATATTTCGACCGACCTTCTGTCACCCGGTAACCAGGCGCATTCCCGGTCTGACCGGGAACTTCACGGCAAATGCATGATGTCGGAGAAGGCGCAAAAGGAAATCGAGGCGCTGAAACTCCAGCATCCGCAAAAACGGGTGATGCTGATTGCCGAAAAAGGAACAATGGGCGTCGGATCTTCGCGCATGTCGGGCGTCAACAATGTTGCGCTTTGGACAGGCAAACAGGCGAGCCCTTACGTGCCGTTTGTTAATATTGCCCCTGTTGTCGCGGGTACGAACGGTATTTCACCGATCTTTCTCACGACCGTTGGTGTCACCGGCGGTATCGGTATCGACCTGAAGAACTGGGTCAAGAAAGTCGGAGACGACGGAAAGCCGATCCTGAACAATGACGGTCACCCGGTTCTTGAGCAGAAATACTCGGTCGAAACCGGGACTGTCTTGAAAATCAACACCAAGACCAAAAAGCTCTTCAGCGAAGATGGGACCGAAGAGCACGCCGACCTCTCCGCATCGTTCACGCCGCAAAAGATCGAATTCATCAAAGCTGGCGGATCCTACTCAATCGTTTTTGGCAAAAAGCTTCAGACGATTGCCTGCGAGATTTTGGGTGTCGAGCTGAATTCACCTTTCGCGCCGTCAAAGGAAATCTCCCATGAAGGGCAGGGCCTGACCGCAGTAGAGAAAATCTTTAACAAGAACGCGGTCGGCACAACGCCTGGGAAGGTCCTCCACGCCGGGTCCGATGTGCGGGCTAAAGTGAATATTGTCGGGTCTCAGGACACGACAGGTCTCATGACCTCGCAGGAACTTGAGGCGATGGCCGCGACGGTTCTCTCCCCAACGGTCGATGGCGCTTACCAATCGGGTTGCCATACGGCTTCGGTCTGGGATTTGAAGGCGCAAGCGAACACGCCGCGCCTCATGGCGTTCATGAACAAATTCGGCCTCATCACAGCGCGGGATCCGAAAGGCGAATATCACTCCATGACCGATGTGATCCACAAGGTCCTGAACGATATCACGGTTGATGACTGGGCAATCATTATCGGCGGTGACAGCCATACGCGCATGTCGAAAGGCGTGGCGTTCGGGGCCGATTCCGGCACGGTGGCCCTCGCGCTCGCAACAGGTGAGGCGACGATGCCAATCCCTGAATCGGTCAAAGTCACCTTCAAGGGCACGATGGAAGACCATATGGCTTTCCGGGACGTTGTTCACGCGACCCAGGCGCAAATGCTGGATCAGTTCGGCGACAACGTCTTCCAGGGCCGTGTGATTGAGGTCCATATCGGGACACTTCTGGCGGACCAGGCCTTCACCTTCACCGACTGGACCGCTGAAATGAAGGCAAAGGCGTCGATCTGCATCTCAGAGGATGAGACGTTGATCAGCTCTCTCGAAATTGCCAAAGCGCGGATAAAGGTCATGATCGAAAAGGGCATGGATAACGAAAATCGCATGCTGCAGGGATTGATCGATATTGCGGAGAAGCGGATTGCGGAAATCAGGTCCGGCGAAAAACCAGCTCTGACGCCGGACGACAACGCGAAATATTTCGCAGAAGTCGTCGTCGATCTCGACAAGATCAACGAACCGATGATCGCGGATCCTGACGTGCATAATGCTGATGTTTCCAAGCGCTATACGCACGATACGATCAGGCCGATTTCCTACTACAACGCGGAAAAAGAGGTTGATCTCGGCTTTGTCGGGTCCTGCATGGTTCACAAGGGTGACATGAAGATCGTCGCTCAAATGCTGCGCAATCTCGAAAAAGAACACGGCGAAGTCGAGTTTAAGGCGCCTTTGGTCGTCGCGGCGCCGACATACAATATCATCGATGAATTGAAGGAAGAGGGCGACTGGTCCGTTCTACAGAAATATTCCGGCTTTGAGTTTGACGACAACGCGCCAAAACAGGAAGCCAGAACGGAATATGAGAACACGCTTTACCTTGAAAGGCCCGGCTGTAACCTTTGCATGGGCAATCAGGAAAAGGCGGAGAATGGTGACACCGTCCTTGCGACCTCAACGCGCCTCTTCCAGGGACGTGTGGTAGCAGACGCCGTGGACAAAAAGGGTGAATCGCTGCTCGCATCGACCCCCGTCGTGGTTCTGGCGGCCATTCTTGGAAGAACGCCGACAATCGATGAATACAAAACGGCGGTCGAGGGGATTAACCTTACAAAATTCTCGCCGCCCCAACAAACGCCGGTGGGCGCTCGGTCAGTGCATTACTGATCGCCCTTTATCTGAACGGAACTCCGTCGAGCTGTTGATCGCCGGGTTTGGAATTAGGAGGCGCGGACACATGTCCGCGTCTCCTTTCTTTTTGGGGCTGCTGGCGGGCGGTAGGCGGACGAGTGACGTTGAAAATTGTTTCATCTGCCATGCTACGTGGGACGGCTGGATTATATGCGCACGGTAGGATCGACCGGAGGTTAAGGTAAACGGCAAGTCTCCGTTGTTCCCGCAGAGGATGGCGCCTTATTCTTCTCGCAGACTTTATTGATTTTCGGCGTTCTGCTCCGCAGCGAATAGGTTATTTATGCCGCGTCCTCTTTGGAAATACTTTCTGAGTCCCTATGGCAGTATTGGCCGCGCAGAATGGTGGATGAGTTTCTTATTCCTGTCCGGCGCAAATCTTACTTTCAGTATCATGTTCGGTGTTTGGCCAGGGAATTTGGACAAAGAAATTCATAGAGTCCTTGCCGGGAAGGAGGGCTTTGGCTGGCTTCTCGCATTTCTGTTTTTCATCATTCCGCTTTTTTGGATGCCTCTCGTCATTAACATCAAGCGTCTGCATGATCGCGGGAAATCGGGTTTTTGGCTGCTCCTTAGCCTCATCCCGATTATCGGGTGGATTTGGTTGGTTATTGAATGCGGTTTTCTAAAAGGGACTTTGTTTCCGAACAAATATGACGTTGTGAAGAAGGGAGGCGTTGACAAAAAGCTCGCCCGGCAGCTCTGCAAGCCGCTTTCGCCGGAAAAACGCCGCAGATTGGATGATTGGGCGAAGAGAATGGCTGGCCTCGATTGAGGAGGCGTTAGAAAGCTCGATAGTCTTTTGGATAGTTGGGTTTATCGCAGCGGTTGCGAACGGTGGATAGAGACGCTGTGCTTCGCCGCCAAAACCGCTAAGCTTCGCCGGGTAGGGCACCCTCAATAACCCCCGGATCGACCATGACCATCCTCGCCTTTACGCGACAAAAATGCCCAGAGCTTGCCGCTTTCCTCGAAGGCTGTTGCAGCGCGCCGCTCAGTTTCGAAGGCGATCATCCGAATTATCATTCAAGCCAGAACCATATTCACCTCTGGGGACTCGAATGGTGGGCCGACCGGCTGCCGTGGATTGATCTTCAATACCGCTTGGATTTTGTCGAAGAGATCGTAAGGCGCTGGCGGATCCGGCTGAAGGGGCTACCGCCCTATCGGGAGAAGGGTTATCGGCTTTATCTCTATGAAGATCTTGCTCCGACGATTTCCGTCGTCGCCGAGACGCCTTACGGCTTTCCTTATCCGGGCGAGCCGACCTTCGTCGCGCAGCGACGCGATATCATGGCGCTTTATGTGGAGAGAAGCTGGCGCGCTAATTTCGAATTCGAGGAGTTTGCGGTCGGGCCGGACGCGCTTCTTGCCGCAATCGACAAGGCGGCGGGGTCAATTTCAAATCCGACGGCTAATGCCCTTGGCCTCAAAGTAGGCGCCTTGCGCATTCTGATCGAGCAGATGGGCCTTGACCGGGAAGTGAACCAGATCCGCAAGAAATACAAACGCCGCCCGGCGCAATTCCGCGAAGAAACCGACTTTCACAAATACCGGGTCCACGAACAGAAGATCGAACCCGGTTATGCGTGAAGGGGACGACGTCTTGAACTAAGCTTGAAGTGCTTCCGCTACCCGCGGCAAATGCGTTTCAAAGGCCTCTTCGTCAAGATCAGGGCCTTGAAGTTGAAGGGGAGGCATTTTCTTGCGGCGCATGGGCTTTCCCGAGCGCATCTCATAGGCAAGGAGCGGCACGTCCAAGAGCGAAAGACAGCCACCGGTTCCGGAACTTGCAAGCGCTACATCGAAGTTGTCGGGAGCCCGCAATGCGTCTTCAAACACGTCCTTGCCCTGAAGAATGAGCCAGCACCTGAAATCAGCAAAATCATCGTCGGATGATCCGTCGTTCAAGAGATAGGCAAGGGCCCACACATCCGATCGATAGGCACGGGCATTGAGGTTCTGAAGGTGGACGTCAAATGCCTTGATGGCGGTCGGTTTGAAACGGGCGAGGCGGTCTGTCATGTCATCGATCTGCTGCGCCGTTCCGTTTTCATCGGGACTGCCGACAACTTCCCAAAAGACTTCGTCATCCATTGCCCGAGGATCGGGCTTTCCGCGGACGCGTTGCCGCTCTTCCGCTTCGATTTCCGCTCGCTCTGCGGCAAGACGGGAAAGCGCGCTATCGCTCGCGCCCGCACGAACAAATGTTGCGCGCGCGTCATCCATCATAGCGAGGAGGTCAGCCTTATAGCGGGGGATCGGTTCGATAAGGCCCTCATAAGAAGCGCGTTGAACCGCTTCGCTTTCCAGCCAATTGGGATACATTTTGAAACCGCGTTTGCGTGAATCGATCCGGTGCCAGAAAGGTTTCTTCATGTGCGCGAGGTAATTGCGCCAAATCCGGATTACGCGGTGGCCTTGCCCTTCATCAATCAACCGGTCCATCGCTTTCACCATCCCGTCGTCGGGCGGGCTGAAAGCGATCTCGAATGTGTAAGTGTAGTAGTCTTCGATTTCCGCATAGAGTTCGCGGTCGAAGTAAGCCTCTTCGACCCGATCCATTGTCGGGCCGGCGTAATAGTCTGCAAGCGATGTGCCCTTGACCTGTGTGATGCGCTGCTGATGAAGCAGTTCCACGAGATGCTCAAGAAGATGGTCAAACTCCTGAGAAAGGTTCTTGAAACGTGGGCGAAACGTTTCCGTTTCCGTGATCATGACCTCATCATTCATCGTAGACCTGCCTAAAGTATCAAACCCCGGGTGCTTCGGGCTTCGCGATTGGGCCGAATATGTTCACAGAGTATAAGATAGGAGGGTTAACAGGTGATCAGAGTCGGTCGGGGGATTTTACAGATTTTGCCGCGCATACATTGCGGATATCTGGGATCCTCAGCCAATCGCGCGGCTCAGGATTTCCCGTTGCGCTTTCGTGTCGTGATCATCGCCTTCCAATGAGAAGAATGCCGCTTCAAGGCGCTTGTCGGCTTCCGGGGAGCTTAAGAAATCCCCGAGACTAGCGAGCGCCGTTTTGTCATCAAGCCAGACGGATCGGAAGAGATAACCCATTTCGTCGTAGTCATATTCCAAAGAGCGGCGCGCTTCCGCAAGATGGACTGCGGCCATCGGGTCTGGTGCCTTTTCCCAAAGCGTGATCACTCTTTCAGGTTTAAGACCCAAAATGATAAGGGCAACGGCCACATCGGCACCGTCGGTGTCGAGACTGAGGACATGCCCGATTGGTGCGAACGACACTTCGACGAGGGACAGACGCGCCAGAAAGTACGTTTCAGCAAAGCGTAGGAGTGTGGCGCGCTCCGTTTCCGGCCAGGAAGGCCAGTTGGCCAACGCGACTGTTCGAAAGGCATTCTCAATACCGAGATTGGAAGGGGAGTGGCCACACGCGATGGTTTCGAAAATGCGTGGCAAAAAGGTTTTCACCTCATTCATCCAGGCTTCCGTCACCGGCTGGCCCTGATCGCGCGCAACCTTCTCGCTGGACGCAGCCGATTCCTCCCAGGCCTGGAGAAGGCCGATATCAAGATCACGGACGGGAACGCTGAACTTTTCGCGTTGATAATCATGCGGCATGCACATCTCGCACGAACAGACATGGAGCGGGATCCGCGGTGTGTAGTTGCCAAGGACCCGATAAGCCTCCTCAGTTAGGGGAGCGAGTTCCGGAAAGTGATACTCCTCAGTCATCCGCAAAGATTAGCAACCCCGCGACGGGTCGTCGATCAGACGCACGTCGGGCTCCGCGAACCGGACGATCTTGAATCATTGCCCAAGTCCCAAAACGCCCGGCAACCACAAGATCAGTCCTGGTATCGCTAGAAGGAGCCCAAGGCGGACGATATCGGCACAGATGAACGGTAGCACGCCGCGTGAGACATCGCTCAGGGAAATCCGTGGCGCGACGCCTTTGATCACGAAAAGGTTCATGCCAATCGGCGGCGTGATCAGTCCGATTTCAACGACCGACACCATGAGCACGCCAAACCATATTGGATCATAACCAAGCCCGGTGACGAGAGCATGCGCCGGAACGACGGTGAGAAGAATGATCGACAGGGCATCCATGAAACATCCAAGCACGATGTAAAAGGCGAGAAGCGCGAGGATGACAAGGGCAGGTGGGAGGTTTGACGCGGTGATCCAGTCAAGCAGCGTTTCAGTAAGTTTCGACTGCTCGAGAAAGAAATTGAAGAGAGCCGCCCCGATCAGGATCATGAAAATCATGCCTGTCATCGACGCGGTTTCGAGCATACCAGCCCGCAGGGTTTTCGCATTCAAACGGCGCCTTGCAAAGGCGATCAAGAGAGCGCCACCGGCGCCGACGGCTGCTGCCTCTGTTGGCGAAAAGAAGCCTGCATAAATCCCGCCGATCACCACAAAAATCAGAAGAAGGGCATCCCACATGCCGGCAAGGGCTCGCATCCGCTCCGGCCACGCGACAAGCGGGGTTGGCGGGGCCGCATCCGGGTTGCGGGCGACGATAATACGGATCGTCACAATATAGAGCCCCGCAGCAAGGAGCCCCGGGATTAGAGCACCGGCAAAGAGTGCGCCGATCGATTCTTCCGTCATCAAGGCGTAGATCACCAAAAGGATAGATGGCGGGATCAAAACACCCAGTGTGCCGCCGGCTGCGACCACTGCGCCCGCAAGTTTTCTGCGGTAATTGAGCCGCTCCATCTCAGGAAGCGCGATCTTGCCCATTGTCGCGCAGGTCGCGAGCGACGATCCGCTGATCGCTCCAAAGACCGCACAGGCCCCGATCGTCGCGGAAGCTAGACCGCCGGGCCGGTGGCCGACAAACGCGACAAGGCCGCGGAAAAGGTTTTCCGAGAGGCCGGAATGGCCCGCAAAAACACCCATGAAAATGAAGAGCGGAACAACCGACAGGCCATAGGGAAAGATTGCCTCGAAGGGCAGGCTCGCAATGACGTAGCTTGCCGAAAACCAATCCCCGAGGAGGATCGCGCCGACAATGCCAACGCTCGCCATGGCGATTGCGACGGGGACCCGGCACATGGCAAGGATAAGCGCAATTCCAAAGCCTGCGAACCCGACCCAGGCCATATCAGCGCTGATCTTCCAATGCGAGCCGGGCAGCACGCACCAGGCACACAATGACGGAAAGACCAAGGCCGAGCACGAGGCTTGCCCAGAACCAGATCATCGGGATTGCAAGATCCTGAGAGACATCTCCATAACTTTGAATTTCGCGGGCGCGTCCGAAGCTGAGCCAGCACAAAAAGCCGGTAATGAGCGCGCACAAAAGGCTCGCTATACAATCAAGGATGCGGTTCGTGCGTGCACTTAACGACTGGGTCAAAAGGTCAACGCTCACATGCGCACCGACGGAAAAAGCGTAAGGGATCGACCAGGAGACCGCTATCATGACACTGAGTTGGGTGAGATCGACAGAGCCGATAAAGGAGGCGCCGCCGATCCGCCTCCAGACAATATCGCCGACGACGACAGCAATCGCGACGATGAGGGCGAATATCCCGAGCATCGCCAGTATGGACGTTGCTTTCATCAATGCCCGGTCAAGACGGTGGATGGCGTGACCGGGCATAACGGCGGACATGATCATCGGATGGTATCCGTCACGCGCTTTCGAGGCCTGCGACAAGTTCCTGCGCTCTCGCATAAAGCGCGCGCGGGTCTTTCACACCCTGCTTCGTCATGCCATCGAGGAAGGCGTCGATCATCGGTTGCATCTGATCGCGCCATTCAGAGCGTGTTGCAGTGTCGATCGTGATGATCTCATTGCCACGCTTCACGGCATCGTTCTTGCCGCGAGCATCCCAGGCATCCCACCAGTCGCCAAAGCGGGAGACCAGCGCATCGCCGGTCATACCGTCCAGAACATCGCGGATTTCCATCGGAAGGGCGTCAAATTTACGCTGGTTCATAACAACGTGGAACCCGGCGACATAGGCGCGGGCATCGGTGTGATATTTCAGGAGTTCGTTTGCCCTGATGGCGCCGACCAGGTCCCAGGTCGTGACAACACCGTTGAGACTGCCTTTTTGCAGGTTCTCATAAATCGCAGACGGCGGCATGCCGACCGGTGAAGCTCCGACGGCTTCAAGCATCGCGGAGACAGCCGGACTTGGCGTGCGAAGGCGAAGACCGGCAAGATCTTCGAGCGCACGAACGGGCTTATCGACCGTATGGAAGAGCCCGCCATGGTGGGTGAAAAGCCCCAAGACCTTGAAGCCCTGATAATCCGTGCCGAGGGCACCATCCTTGTAAAGCTGCCAGAGGGCTTTCGAACCCGCACTCGCATGTTCAACAAGGAACGGCATTTCAATAATCGCCGCCGACGGATAACGGTCCCGCGGGATGCCGTTGAGGCCAAGGGCAATGTCGATCACACCAGCGCGGACCTGATCGGCCTGGCGGTTGATTTTGCCGAAAGCGCTCGTTGCATCAAAGAGCTCGACGGCGACGGCTCCGTTCGTCCGTTTGGTGATCTCCTCAGCCCATGGCGCCATGAAATCGGCGGTAAAACCGTGGCGCGGCGGCAGGTAATTGCTGATTTTAAGGGTAACGTCGGCAGCGCGCACCGGTCCGGTAAGCGCCATCGCTGATGCGGCCGTGATCATCGCAAGTGCGTTACGGCGTGTGACTTGTGTCGTCATGTGATCCTCCCCGATCTTTCTCTCTAGTCTGGCTTGGGTGCTGCCTTGGAAAAGGCTTCTTCGCTCATGCAGCGGTCGTAAATGTCACCGATGCGTTTGAAATCTTCTGTTTTCACGTTGAAGCGGCGGGCGTTGAGTACCTGCGGGACGAGGCAGATGTCCGCAAGCGTCGGTGCGCTTCCAAGGCAGAACTCGCCGCGCTCTGCCTGGGCTTCAAGCTGGCGTTCCAGAACGCTCAAACCTTCCCGGGCCCAATGGCTGTACCAGTCCTGACGCGCCTCGTCCGACAGTCCCATCTCTCCCGTCAGGCGCTTTAAAACGCGCGGCACGTTGAGCGGATGAATATCGCAGGCAATCGCAAGCGCCATGCTCCGCACAATGAGCGCAGTCTGCGGATCTTCGGGTATCAGGCGCGGGCCGGGATAGACCGTGTCGAGCCATTCGATGAGTGCAATCGATTGGGTATAGGCCACCGCGCCGAAATCGACCGCAGGCACGACCGGCGCGCCGGCAATGCGCAGATAGTCGGGCGTTAAATGATCGCCGGTCCGCAAGTTCACGGGCTCGACCCGCGCGGGTGCTACTCCCTTGATGTTCATCGCAATCCGCAAGCGAAAAGACGATGAGGAAAAGGGAAAGTCGTAAAGAGTGGCCGCTTCGATCTTAAGGGACATTTGAGCGCTCGCGTCAGGCGTGGGCAGGGCCGATGCGCACGCTGAGGGGAGAAAGACCCTCTATAGCGCATTCGATAACATCACCGGCATCAACCGGCCCGACACCTGCGGGCGTGCCGGTGTAAATCAGATCGCCGCGCCGAAGGGCATAGTAGTTCGAAAGGTGAGAGATGATCTCGCTCACGGACCATATGAGATCAGCTGTGCTTGCATCCTGGCGGATCTCGCCGTTCACACTAAGGCTGATGCGACCGATTGGCGGTGATGACCCTTCCTGAAAAAGATGGAGTCGGCCGGTCGGGCAGCTATCTGAAACGTTCTTGCCAAGGTCCCACGGACGGCCTTTGTCGCGCGCCTCGAGTTGAAGATCGCGCCGTGTCATATCGAGCCCGACGGCATAGCCGCAAACGTGGTCGAGCGCGTCGTCTTGTGAAATCCGAAAGCCCGGCTTGCCGATTGCAGCGACGAGTTCTGCTTCGTGGTGATAGTTTTCCGTTTCGGGCGGGTAGGGGATTTCCAGCCCGTCCATTTGGTCTGCATTGCGCACGGTTTCCGGCCATTTTGTGAAGTAAAAGGGCGGATCGCGCTCGGGGTCTTTTCCCATCTCGCGGGCGTGGGCTTCATAATTGCGGCCGACACAAAACACACGCGCGACCGGAAAGCCGCGCCCATCGGCTGTCTGAAGAACCGAAGGTGCATCGGGCTGGAAAAGATTGATTGTCATGAGAGGCTTTCCTTCCAGAACCCGAGTTTTTCGTGACAGGCCTGATCCGAATAGGAGAAAAGGGTGAGGGGATCGGTGCCACTGTTTTGGATTTGCAGCGAACACCAGGACGGAACGGCGATCACATCCCTCGGCCCAACGTCGAAGGACTTGCCGTCAACAATCAGCGATCCGGTTCCGGAGACACCGGCATAGACAGCACCAGCCGATTGCCTGCGAGGCTTTGTGGTCATCCCCGGCGGGACCAGGGTTGCGAAGGCCGAGATCGTCCGCATGACCGATCCGCCATTTGCCGGATTTGTGAACTCGAGGGACCAGCCACGATGCGGATCAACGGGAACCTTGTTTGAGTAGTCGGCGAGTGATTTCGACCAGACCGCATGGGGAAAATGAAAGAGCGGCGTATCGGTTGCTTCACTGCTGCCCGTTACAGGTTTCAGGTTAGCCCCGTAAGCTGCACGGGTCCGTCCGGAGACGGCATCATTCGTCGCCGGAACATTTCCGTCTCGTTCAGCAAATCCAGCCGCAAAGCGTTGAACGATTGGAATGTCGAGACCGTCGAGCCAGATGGTCGGAGCTGAAGCGCCGCCATGTTCATGCCAGCGCCAGGAGGGCGTCAGAATGAGGTCGAAGGGTGCCATATTAACAGGCTCGCCATCGACAGATGTCCAGGCTTCCTCGGATTCCAGCACGAATCGCAACGCCGATTGAGTGTGGCGGTGAACCGGAGCCGTCTCACCCGGAAGAACAAGCTGCAAACCGGCATAGAGCGCATCGGTGACCGTGTGGCTTCCCTGCGTGCCGGGGTTTTCAAGGATGAGAACCCGGCGCTCCGCCTGTTCGGCGGTGATCAGCTGACCAGCTTCTATGAGCTGGGGCTTTAGATCTGCATATTTCCAGGCGAACGGAACAGTCGAAGGTTGCGGGGTTTCTGTCACCAGGTTCGCCATCACGTCCCAAAGCGGTGAGACCGACGACGCCGCAAGGGCTTCGCGAAATGCATCATCCGCACGTTTTTCAGCGGTCGCAGACACGGTTTATCTCCTCCAATAAATTATGCAATGCGTAATAACTTACGCATAATGATATTGCAAGAGGGTGTGGACAAGAAATGTGTTGGACTGATAAGGGCAGGGAAATGGAGCTTGAATGACGGATATATCTGAGCCAAACGGGCGCTCCCGAAGAAGTGGCGTGCAATCGATAGAGATTGGCGGACTCCTTCTGGAGGCGCTGGTCGCAATCGGCCAACCTGCGACCCTCACGGATATTGCTCGCAGATCCGATATGCCGTCCGCCAAGGCACACCGGTATCTCACAAGCCTTTGCGAGATCGGCCTGACCGTTCAGCACAAGGACACAGGCTGCTACGGACTTGGCCCGCTTGCGCTCAGGATGGGGCTTTCCGCGATTGCTCAGCAGGATGTTATTGAGCTCGGTTTCGAGGTTCTGACGTCACTGTGCGATACGCTGAAAACTTCCGGGCATTTGTCTGTCTGGTCGGAAGCTGGACCTGTCGTGATCCGCAGCGCCCATGGTGGGCCGCCGGTGATTTCTCCCGTTGCTGTCGGCACCATTCTGCCGCTCCTGCGCTCAGCCTCCGGCCTTGTTTATCTTGCGTATATGTCGGAAGCATCGACCACCCCGGTTGTAGACCGGCAGCACATTTCCGGAGATCCCGGCGCCAAAGAAATCGCGAAGCTCAAACGCGAGGTTGAACGTGACGGATATGCTCTTGCAAAAGGGCAATATATTCCAGGGCTTTGTGCAATTGCCCTTCCGATCAAGAACCATGATCAGTCTTTGGCGGGTGCCATCACGCTGGTCTCGACTGACGGCGCGCTCTTTACGGGAAAGAGCAGCGCCACCTTGACCACCTTGCAGGCGATGGATGCATTTCACCGCCAATGGTCGATTGAGACCGAGGCGGAAACTGCATCGATTTGATCGGCTTTGGTTGGGGGGACAGAGTATCGCGCATTCCCCAATTGAAGCCGCTTGGCCACAGCGCGGCTCCTAAATCGCTTTCATCGAGAGAAGACCAGTCAACGCATCATAGGCCGCGATGCGAAGGCGATATCCGTCACCCTTCGATCCCGGGTATCACATGGTCAATCCCGGTGCCCCAGGTATCGGCGAGCGTATAGCCGAGCGGGTAGGGATCGGATGGATCGACACCGAGCTGCATCATTGCATAGATCCAGGCCCGGCCGGATACGCGCGGTATGATCGCCGGCTTAGGCCCAATCGTTGTTTCGGAAACAATGGACACCGCAAAGCGTGAATTGATCGTCGAACGCATGTCAAAGGAGGTACCCGGCTTGGCGTGTCCCCGCGCGTGCAGCGCCGCCAGGCGAGCAGCCGATCCCGTGCCGCAGGGAGAGCGGTCGATCCGTCCGGGTGGCATCACCGTTGCGTTGCGTAAGATATGATCGGATCCATCTTCCCGGTCAGTAAACATGACAAAGTCGATGGAGTTAAACTCGGGAATTTCGGGGTGTTCGACCGCGATCTGCTCCCGTGCTGCGCTTTTGATCCTGTTTCCAAGCGCAACCATGTCCTGGGCTACGTCAGGCCCAATCCGAAATCCGAGTTGGTCGACAGGCGGGAGCACGTAAAAGACACCGCCAAAGGCAATGTCGACGGTGAGCGTTCCGATCCCTTCCACTTCTATCGGTACATCGAGATGATCCGCATAGGCCGGGAAGAAATCGAGAGCGACCCGTTCGACCTTGCCGCCCCGACAGGTTGCGACCGCTTTCACAAGACCGGCGGCGGTGTCGAGAATAACGGTGGTTTCCGGTTCTTCCATCAGCAAAATGCCGGTTTCGAGAAGGACCGTCGCGACGCACATAGCGTTGGAGCCTGACATTGCGTGAGATCCGTCGGCCTGCATCGGGATAAAGGCTGCATCGGCGTTCGGATTGCAAGGCGGCAACAACAGATTGGTTGTCATCTGTGCGCAGCCACGAGGCTCCTGATTAACAAAGCGGCGGAGCGTGTCGTCAGCCTGAAGCGTTTTCAGCTTTTCAAGCATAGTGAGCCCCTGAACGTCGAGCACGCCGCCGGTGATGACCCTGCCGACTTCCCCTTCAGCATGGGCACCGATGAGCGTCACCATACGCGACCAGCGCATGTCTCACTCCTCAAAGCTTGCAATCATTTCCGGTAAGAGGCCCTGGCGGATCCAGACGGACCGGAGCCACCAGGGTTCCCTGGATCTACCGAGGGAGCGGCAAATCCAGCGTGATGGCGTTAGCCGTCGAACCACCAGCGGCTCGCCGACCGTCCACCATCCATCGCCCAGCTTGCTGCCAGCTGGCCGGTGTGCTTGACGTTCTTACGGCGCCCGAAGACGAAGTTCGGGAAATACGGAAGAACGGTTCCGCCATCGTCTCGCAGAAGCATGCCCATTTCGTGGTACATCTCGGCGCGCTTGGCATCGTCGAGTTCGCCCT
>JBCDCU010000004.1:0-37662 GCA_039181265.1 Pseudomonadota bacterium
AATTGTTGAAAAATCTGTTCGGATGTTTTTTCATCCAAGTCCACCAAACCCTCACTGTCCGAACCTAAGACATGGGTAACACTTTTGTCCCGAACGGGTTCTCGATAGTCTGCAACGTTTTCTGTTCCAAGTCGATGTATCCGAGATCGTGGCTAATGAAACTGACGAGCCAGACTCCATCGTCGACCTCTGTGATTCCGAGCTTCTGACCGGCAAGGCATGTTGAGATGTTGATTTTCTTGCGATGCAAGCAGATGCGGCCACAGGCGGTCACCAGGATATCCCTGTCGTGGGTCGGGGTAGGTGACATCGGGCAATCCCTGATAGGGCCACGTTGACGGCTGATAAACGGCGGTCGGGCATTTCATGTCAAGGGCCTCATGCGGGCGTTCGGTATTGAACTCGTGGACGAAGGCGTCGAAGCGGGCCTGCTGCTGAAGTGCGTTCATGCCGGGCGGGCGCGTTGTTTCCTTCTTCAAAGTGAGATGCATGCGTTCGTGACGCCCGTTTTGCTGCGGACATCCAGGCTTGATGCGTTCGAGCCCGATGCCGAGCCTGAGCCAGAAGACGGGCGACAAACTGCAATCTCTGGTCTTCCACCGAACACCCCTTCCAAGGCATCGAACCCTCCGGTAAAGCCGAAAGTGTTACCTATGTGTCCGGTACAGTTCGTTACCTATCGCTCCGGTCGGTCACAATTCATTTCAAATGCACGGAACCGCGACACCAAAAACCGAGGCTCTTCCGAAGCGACGTCGCGAATGTCAGGTGTCGCCTTCCCTACAACACAGTGTGTGTCGACGCTGACCAAAGCCAGAAAGCACACGAGATTAATCGACACGGCTTTTCGAAAAATCTCGCTCTCAACCAACTGATTTTCAAAGTCAATTTTAAAACCTGGAAATTTCCGAAAAGTGCTTGGCACACTGATTGCTGAAGTCTCTGCAAAAGACAGGGATTGATCATGGCCGACGTGCTGAAGGACAAAATCGCAGACGTTTTCAACGAGCCCGCCTGCGGGGTGAATGTCTCCAAGTCGGAACAACAACGCAAAAAAGGATGTGCCAAGCCGC
Organism: Pseudomonadota bacterium; assembly: GCA_039181265.1. Taxonomy (GTDB): domain Bacteria; phylum Pseudomonadota; class Alphaproteobacteria; order Rhizobiales; family JACESI01; genus JBCDCU01. Next base: position 1,074 of record JBCDCU010000004.1, read on the forward strand.
TGACACCCGGTGCAGCAGCAGGTGGCTGTGCCTTCGATGGCGCAAAGATCGCACTTCAGCCAATCGTTGACGCTGCCCATCTGGTCCACGCGCCGCTCGCCTGTGAGGGCAATGGCTGGGACAATCGCGGCGCCGCCTCGTCGGGATCGGAGCTTTATCGAACCGGCTTCACCACAGACATGACGGAACTCGATATCGTGATGGGTCACGGCGAAAAGAAGCTGTTCCGCGCCCTCCGCGAACTCATTGAAGAGCATCAGCCGCCAGCAGTTTTCGTTTACTCAACCTGCGTTCCGGCGCTCATCGGTGACGATATCGATGCGGTTTGCAAGGCGGCATCCGAAAAGTTCGATACGCCGTGCATTCCGGTGAACGCACCAGGGTATGTCGGATCGAAAAATCTTGGCAACAAGCTCGCAGGCGAAGCGCTGCTTGATCATGTGATCGGCACGATCGAGCCGGAAGAGCCGACCGCCTACGACATCAACATCATCGGAGACTATAATCTTTCAGGCGAACTCTGGCAGGTGAAGCCACTGCTTGACCGGCTTGGAATAAGGATCCTCGGTTCGATTACGGGTGACGCGCGCTACCGCCAGGTGGCCATGGCGCACCGCGCGAAAGTCACAATGCTGGTCTGCTCAAAGGCACTCATCACACTCGCGCGCAAGCTCGAAGAACGCTATGGCATTCCGTTTTTCGAGGGCTCTTTCTACGGTATCTCGGATACATCAGACGCCCTCCGCACGCTTTGCAGAATGCTGGTCGAGCAAGGGGCAGACCTGGAACTGCTTACCCGGTGTGACGCGCTCATTGCCGAAGAAGAAGCGAAGATCTGGAATGCATTGGAGGTATTTCGCCCGCGTGTCGAAGGAAAGCGCGTCCTGCTCTACACGGGCGGCCACAAATCCTGGTCTGTCGTCTCCGCACTTCAGGAACTCGGCATGGAGGTCATCGGGACCTCAGTCAGAAAAGCAACGGAAGAAGACAAGACTCGGGTCACCGAGATCATGAAAACGGATGCGCACATGTTCGAGAACATGGCGCCGAAAGACATGTACCGTCTGTTGAAGGACGCCGAGGCCGACGTCCTCATGTCCGGCGGACGGTCGCAATTCGTCGCCCTCAAGGCAAAAATGCCGTGGGTCGATGTGAACCAGGAAAAGCACGAACCCTACGCCGGCTATATGGGCATGGTCGATATGGTGCGGGCCATAGACCGCGCCATCAACAATCCGATGTGGGCCGATTTGCGCGACCCGGCGCCCTGGGACGAGGCATCGTCGGTGACACAGCCGTTGCCGCCCCTCAAAGGCACATGCCCTGTCACCAATGTCTCAAACGAGGTTCATCAGAAGAGGGCGCTCGAGCCGAGCCTTGCCGCTTTGGAATCAAGCGCCGTCGATTTCGAGGATTGCTGAGATGACCACGATCGCCCACGTCAAAAGAGCCCTTTCGACAAACCCGCTCAAGTCTTCAGCGCCGCTCGGTGCAGCAATGGCCTATCTCGGCATCGAAGGCGCCATTCCGCTCTTTCACGGCAGCCAGGGCTGTACCGCATTCGCCATGGTCCATCTGGTTCGGCATTTCAAGGAAGCCGTACCCTTGCAGACCACGGCCATGAACGAAGTTTCCACGATCCTTGGCGGCGCCGAACAGATCGAAGAGGCCATCGAAAATCTCAGAAAGAAAGCGTCTCCCAAATTTATCGGTATTGCCTCTACCGCCCTCACCGAGACGCGCGGTGAAGATGTTGTCGGCGAACTCAAGGAGATTGTTTCAAGAAGAAAAGACTTTGCGGATACGAAGATTGTTTACGCGGCAACGCCCGATTTCGAAGGCGGCCTAGAAGACGGATGGGCCAAAGCCGTAACGGCCATTGTCGATGCTCTCCTCGAACCCGGGGACCCGGTCTGGAACGACCGTGATCTGCGGCAAGTGAACCTCCTATGCGGCAGTCATCTGACCCCGGCGGAGGTAGAGGAGATAGCCCGGATCGTCCGCGCTTTTGGATTGAAACCAATCATTCTCCCCGACCTTTCTACATCTCTCGATGGCCACGTTTCCGACGCCTGGAAAGGGACATCGCTCGGCGGTACGCCCCTCAGTGATATCAGCGCGCTTGCCAAAAGCGCTTATACGCTCGCCATCGGTGAAAGCATGCGGGATGCGGCGGCCCTGATTGAACAACGCGCATTTGTCCCGTTCCGGGTGTTCAGATCGCTTACCGGCTTGAAATCCGTTGACGCTTTCATCCGGATCCTGATGGAACTTTCCGGTACCACCGATGCGCCACCGAGCCTCAAGCGGGATCGGGCGCGGCTTTCAGATGCTTATCTTGATGCCCATTTCCACATCGGCGGATTGAAGGTCGCGATCGCGGCTGATCCCGATCTTCTATTTTCTCTGGCAAGCACCCTTTCCGGAATGGGCGCCGAAATCGCAACCGCGGTCACGACGTCGACGAACAATCCGGTCATTCAGGACCTGCCATGCACGGAAGCCTTTGTCGGAGATCTCGGCGATTTCCAGACGTTGGCTGGCGAATCCAAAGCGGAGATGCTGATCACCCACGCCCATGGGCGTCACGCGAGCGCGGCGCTCGGCATTCCGCTTGTCAGAGCAGGTTTTCCAATCTTCGACCGTCTTGGCGCTCAAGATATCTGCCGTGTCGGATATCGCGGCACGCGCGCATTCCTCTATGAAATCGCGAACACCGCTCAAGCGCACCACCACCGCGCCCGCCCAGAAGATTTCGGCGCGGATCCCGTTCCACAGGAGTTCGAACATGTCTCGTATGCTCAAGCTAGTTAAAAGTGACGCGGCCGTTCCGGCCGATGAAAAACCGTTGCGCATCGCAATCGCGACCAACGACATGCAGCATCTGAATGCCCATTTCGGATCGGCACGGAAGTTCGCGGTTTATGACGTGACAACCCAATCGGCGCATTTCGTAGAAGCGCATGAATTCGAGAACGTCACGAAGCAAAAGGGCAAGCACGACGACCAGGACGACAAGATCACGCCGAAGGTCGAAGCACTGACCGGCTGTGCGCTCCTCTTCGCGCTCGCGATTGGCGGCCCCTCTGCGGCGAAAGTCGTCAAAGCCGGGATCCATCCGATCAAACGCAAGGATCCGGAAGAAATAAAAGAAGTTCTCGCCCAGGTGCAGGAAATGCTGAGCGGGACACCACCGCCCTTCCTGCGCAAAATTCTCGGGCGGGATCAAAAACCAAGTTTTATGGACGACTACGAACAGGAGACGGTCTGATGGAGACTGCCACACTAGAAAAACCGCGCGGCGGGGAATGGATTGAAACCCCCTTTTTGAAACAGCTCGCAGCCGTTGTGCGTGCTGAAGACAGTCACGGTGTCTGGGATTCAAAACCGGATGCCGAGCTTCTGTCTGAGTTTATCATCACGCGCGAAGAGCGGCGCAACATTCCAATCATCGGAGATCCCGACCCGGATGTGATGTGGCGCCTCGAACGATTCTACGACGCCATCGGCCTTCTGATCGAAAAGGAATCCGGGTGCATGGCTAGTCAGATGCAAAAGATGAGTCATGAAGGCTTCGGACGTGTCGTCCTAATCGCCGGAAAGCTCGTCGTCGTTTCAAAGCACCTGCGCGATGTGCATCGTTTCGGGTTCGAGAGCTACGCCAAACTCGGCGAGGCTGGCGAAAAGATTACCGCCGATGCCGTTTCAACGATCAATCAATATCCAGAAGCAGCAAGGGGGTAAGGCCATGTCCGTTGAGGAACTTGAAAAGCACGTGAAGAAGCTCTCCATGCGGTCGACGACCGCGAAAATGAACTTGCATGACCTTTCGGAAGAACTTCCGACTGATTGGGAAAAGATTCCTGAAATAGCTACGGAAACCTTTGAAGTTTTCAAAGAACTCGCCGCGGCCCGCAAGTCTCTCAAGGAAGCCAAAAAAGCGGACGCCTGACAAGGAGATCGATCATGCCGGCTACAGCTTATACAAGAGGGGGAACGGAATACACCCCTGAATACCTGATGTCGATCGACCATAACAAATGCATCGGGTGCGGTTGGTGTTAGAAAGTCTGTGGTCGGGATGTCATGACCCTTAAAGGCGTCACCGACGAGGACATGATCGTCGAACTCCATGACGAAGACTACGAAGACGACATCGAAAAGCGGGTGATGTCGATGTCGAACCCTGACAATTGTATCGGGTGCGGAGCCTGCGCCCGCGTTTGTCCGTCCGATTGCCAAAGCCATGCCCCCGCAAACTAACGCGCTGTCCGACTGCCCGACGGCGAACGATCTTGCCTGTATTGTAATGCATGCGGTCTCGGAGCATCATCGGACCGGGCTCGGCCTCGGTGATCTCCTCGGCCTCAATCCGCGAGAACTCAAGGATCTCTGCCTTGAGCTCTCGATCTACGACTATTACCCGGCGATTGAGATGCAAAACACCGCGGTTCGCAGTGAACAGCAATCAATCACCACACTGATTATATGGCGAGGAAGACGCACAGACCGCCAGGCGCTGTGGCTCGCAAAAATCCTCGCGCGGCGCGCGATGGAGCCCCATCATTTGTGGGAAGATCTCGGGTTACCGAGCCGCGAGCGGCTCAATACACTCATGATGCGGGAATTCCCCGCCCTTGCCAGACAACGGCCTTCCAACATGCGCTGGAAGAAGTTTCTGTACCGCCAGATCTGTGCCGACCCCGGCCACACCGTATGCCCGGCCCCAAGTTGCGATGCCTGCAACGAATATGATGCCTGCTTTGTGACCGGTGAGATGGCCTGAAGCCATTTTCAAAATCTCCTTCCGAACCACCGAAACTCGCATTCGTCCGATCCCTGATAGCGGACGGAAGCACACTCGGCGACACGTTCCAGGACCCGCATCGGGTGCGGATTATTCGCGGCCTGGCGATTGAAGCATCTGAAACATCTCCGAGTCGCATTTCTCCCATTGTCAGAAATCAAACGCCCACCAAAACGAGCTAAGGCCCTAAAGTAATGAAATTAATTGGGATGGCACACTAGTTGCTGAACTCCTGTTGAAGGCATCAATAGCCAAACAGGAGAACAAGACCATGCTTCACATTACCGAGAGTGCGCAGACAGCCATAAAGACCGCAGTTGACAGTGCCGGACAGACGGTCGCGGGGCTCAGGGTAATGGTTCAGGGTGGTGGCTGCGCCGGTCTGCAATACGGCATGGCACTCGAAATCGAGGCCCAGCACGACGACACCATCGTTGAGGCTGGAGAGGTCAAGGTCCTGATCGACCCGGTAAGCCAGGAACATCTGGCGGGCACAACGATCGACTTCGTAAGCAGCCTCGAAGGATCAGGCTTCGTTTTTAACAACCCGAACGCCAGCAGCGCTTGCGGCTGCGGCAAGTCCTTCTGCTGAGGAGAATTGGGCGATGTGGGAATACACCGAAAAAGTCAAAGACCATTTCTTTAATCCACGCAATGCGGGCATGCTTGAAGAAGCGAATGCGGTCGGAGAAGTCGGATCGCTTTCCTGCGGCGACGCGCTCAAACTGATGCTCAAGGTCAATGACAAGACCGAAATCATTGAAGACGCAAAGTTCCAGACATTCGGCTGCGGCTCTGCGATTGCCTCTTCCTCTGCGCTGACTGAACTGATTATCGGCAAGACGATCGACGAAGCGCGCCAACTCACCAATCAGGATATTGCGGATTTCCTAGACGGTCTCCCTCCGGAGAAAATGCACTGTTCCGTTATGGGCCAGGAAGCGCTCACAGCAGCCGTCGCCGCCTGGAAAGGCGAAGAAGTTGAAGATGACGACCACGAAGAAGGTGCGTTGATCTGCAAATGCTTCGGCGTTGACTCAGGGATGCTGGAACGGGCGATCCGGACCAATAAGCTGACCGATCTTGAATCCGTCACGTTTTACACCAAAGCGGGCGGCGGATGTAACTCATGCCGTGAGCCGCTTGAAGAGCTTCTTTCTGATGTGAATGCTGAAATGGTCGCTGAAGGCGTAATCAGCGCATCGGAAGCCTTCGTTTTTGGTGCGAACCCCACGCCCCAACCGCAAAAGAAACAGGTTGAGGTCAAGTTCACGACCATCGTCCCGCCAAAACCGGCTCAGACGATTTCAATCCAGACCCCAACCGCAGCGGCTATGCCGAAACCTGCAGCGCCTACCCCAGGAGCTGCCCCAGTGGCTGCCCCAGTGGCTGCCCCAGTGGCTGCCCCAGTGGCTGCCATGTCACCGGCAAAGGAAGCGATTGAGGTCGCAAAGATTATTGAAGAGATGCGGCCCACCTTCCGCGCCGATGGCGGTGATGTCGAGCTGGTCGACATGGAAGGCTCCATGGTTCTCGTCAAAATGACGGGTGCCTGCTCTGGCTGCCAATTGGCCGGTCAAACCCTCGGCGGTCTTGCAACACGATTGACAGAAGCCCTCGGCCGTCCAATCCGCGTTCTCCCCGTAAGCGCTATGGCAGGAGCATGATATGAAACCGGTCTATCTCGATAACAACGCAACAACCCGTGTTTTTCCCGAAGTCGTCGAAGAGATGCTCCCATTCTTCACGGAGCAGTTTGGAAATGCGTCATCTATCCACGCATTCGGTGAATCTGTCGGCGGTGCCGTCCGCAAAGCACGGCGTTCTCTGCAGGCCTTGATCGGAGCCGAATTCGACCACGAGGTTGTTTTCACCTCGGGCGGCACGGAATCCAACAACACGGCCATCCGCTCCGCTCTCGCCGCCATGCCTGGACGCACGGAAGTGATCACCTCAACGGTTGAACATCCGGCGATCCTGACACTCTGCGACTGGCTGGAAAAGCATGAAGGCGTCACCGTCCATCGTATTCCGGTCGACAAGCAAGGTCGCCTTGATATCGACGCCTATCGCGACGCGCTGTCGGAAAAGACCGCAATCGTGAGCTTCATGTGGGCAAATAACGAAACCGGTACGATCTTTCCGGTCGATGGCCTCGCGGACCTCGCGCACGAAGCGGGCGCGCTCTTTCATACGGACGCAGTGCAAGCCGTCGGCAAAGTGCCGATCAATCTCAAAGAAACCGGGATCGACATGCTCTCGTTGTCGTCCCACAAGCTGCACGGCCCGAAAGGCCTCGGCGCGCTTTACCTTCGCAAGGGAACCAGGTTCCGGCCATTATTGCGTGGCGGGCATCAGGAACGCGGCCGCCGCGGCGGAACCGAGAATGTCCCGGCAATCATCGGCCTCGGCAAAGCAGCCGAACTCACATTAACCGCGATGAACGAGGACATCGCACGGGTGTCCGATCTCAGAAACAGGCTCGAAAAGGGTCTGCTTCAACAGGTTGGCGATTGTTTCGTCACAGGCGATCCGCATGACCGCCTGCCCAACACTGCCAACATTGCGTTTGAATATATCGAGGGAGAGGCAATCCTCCTGAAACTGAACCATGCTGGAATCGCAGCATCCTCTGGCTCGGCATGTACTTCTGGATCTCTGGAACCAAGCCATGTTCTTCGCGCGATGGATATTCCATTCACTGCAGCCCATGGCGCAATCCGCTTTTCCCTCTCACGGGAGACAACGGATGAAGAGATCGATTACGTGATCGATGTTGTTCCGCCGATCATCCGTGAATTGCGGGCAATGTCTCCCTTCTGGTCGAACGAAGGCGCAAAACCAGACGCCTTTGCACCCGCTTACGCGTGAGGCCAGTTCGATGTTCGTCACCGTTCCGCCAACCAAGATAAGACGGGCCAAGTACCGGCCACCTGAGCGGGTTGTCCTGTGCGACACAACGCTGAGGGATGGCGAACAAACGGCGGGCGTCGCTTTCTCCGTTGCGGAAAAATGCGCCATCGCGCAGGCTTTGGAAGCGGCTGGCGTCACGGAGCTCGAGGTCGGCGTTGCGGCAATGGGCTTTGGCGAGACGGAAGGTATGCGTCAGATCGCCGAAAGCCTCACCAAAGCGGCCCCTGTGGTCTGGTGTCGATTGCGGGCGGAAGATCTCGAAGAAGCGGAAAAGACCGGGATCAAGCGGCTGCACTTTGCCGTCCCGGTCTCCGAACAGCAATTGCGCGGTAAGCTCGGCGCCGACATCAACTGGGCTCTCCAGAGCACCGCTTTCCTGGTGAGCGCTGCAACGAGTCGGGGCTTCTCCGTTTCCGTCGGCGCAGAAGATGCAAGCCGCGCCAACCGCGATGTCGTATCGCAAGTGGCGCGGATCGCGAAAGCTTCGGGTGCGATACGTTTCAGGGTGGCCGACACACTCGGCATGCTCGATCCGTTCTCAACCTACGATCTCGTCGCAGATCTTAAGACACGCATCAAACTCCCGATCGAGTTTCACGCGCACAATGATTTTGGCATGGCAACCGCCAACACGCTTGCTGCGGCATCGGCGGGCGCAAGTCATTTGTCAGTGACGGTCAACGGCCTTGGCGAACGGGCCGGAAACGCTGCCCTTGAAGAAGTCGCGGCGTCCCTGGCCTCCGCCAATGTGAACACCGGAATCGATCTTGCCGCCTTGACCCCGCTTTCAAGATTGGTCGCTAACGCAGCAGGCCGCCCACTCCCGGCAAGCAAACCGATTGTCGGCGGTAACGTCTTTACCCACGAAGCCGGCATCCATGTCGATGGGATATTGAAATCAAAAGACACCTACCAGGACGAACGCCTGTCACCCGCCCGTTTTGGCCGCAGCCACAAGGTTGCGATCGGCAAACATTCCGGGGTTTCGGGCTTGCGGGCTGTTCTCGAGCAACACCAGTTGCCGAGCGATAATCACACGGTAGCGGCCTTGATCCCGCTATTGCGGCAATGGGCTGAAAAAACAAAACGCTCTGCGATGCCTGACGATCTGACGGAACTCATCGGCGTTCTGCACGATGAAAGTACCTCTCGCGAAGGAAACGCGTAATGGGTGTCTTCCGCGCCATCGCCAGCGATTTTTCCGCAATCAGGAGCCGCGATCCGGCTGCCCGCAGTCGGTTGGATGCTGCCTTATGTTATCCCGGATTTCATGCGGTCTTCGCCCACCGGTTCGCGCATTTTCTCTGGCGCAAAGGACTTCGGTTCCCGGCACGGTTCCTTTCTTACCTTTCTCGCATGCTCACGAGCATCGATATTCATCCGGGCGCGGAGATCGGACCAGGCTTCTTTATCGACCATGGCTGTGGCGTCGTCATTGGCGAAACGGCTGTTATTGGACGTGATGTCACCATGTACCATGGGGTTACGCTCGGCGGCATCAGCTGGTCGCCAGGCAAACGCCATCCGACACTAGAAGACAATGTCATGGTCGGAGCCGGTGCCAAGATCCTGGGACCTGTCACAATAGGGACCGGTGCCCGGATTGGAGCCAATTCCGTCGTCGTCGAGACCGTCCCTCCGGAAGCAACGGTTGTCGGCATTCCGGCACGCATCGTGCAGACAGAACGCCCCAAATCGACCAGTCCTTACAGGATTGATCTCGACCATCACCTCATTCCCGACCCGGTCGGACGAACCCTCGCTCAGCTTGCTGACCGGATTGCCTTTCTGGAGGTGCGCCTTGCGGAACGTGACCGCGCGCTTCGCAAACCACCAGCCAACCAGAACGACTGTCCGGAAACGCGACCTCATTGAAACGATAAAGGAGCCAAACATGTCCAAGAGCTATGAAGAAAACGGTGTTCTAGACCATATCGCGGCGCTTTCCTCAGCCGAGGACATCTTCACCTATCTGCTGCTTCCTTTCGACCAGAGCGTGCTCAATGTTTCTCGCCTACACATCATGAAGCGCATGGGACAATATTTGAGCGAAGCGAATGTGGATGCTTCCGATAGTGACGAGGCTTTCCTAAAGGCCCGCACCGCTCTGAAACAGGCCTATACGGACTTCGTTGAATCGACGCCCGGCACGGAAAAAGTCTTCAAAGTTTTCGAGGACGAGGCTGAGAAATATGCCCGCAGGTTTGTCGGTCTCGACAGCCTGACGGTTGCGGCGGAGGAAGCGTAATGACCTCTCCCGTCGATTTCGAAGTGCCGGCCGATGGCCTCAACATGGTGGTCTGCATCAAGCAGGTTCCGGACAGCGCCCAGATCCGCGTTCATCCGGTCACCAATACGATCATGCGCCAGGGCGTGCCGACAATCATCAATCCTTACGATCTCTTTGCTTTGGAAGAAGCGATGCGGCTTCGCGACCAATACGGTGGCAAGGTCACGGTTCTGACAATGGGCCCGCCCATGGCGGAGGATGCTTTGCGGCGCGCACTCGGCTTCGGAGCCGATGATGCCGTTCTCATCACCGATCGTTTCTTCGCCGGGTCCGATACATTGGCGACCTCCTTCGCGCTTGCAACAGCGCTTGGGACACTCGGAAAAGACCGGGCGATCGACATCGTCTTCACGGGCAAGCAGACGATTGACGGAGACACGGCTCAGGTTGGCCCCGGCATCGCCTCCCGTCTCAATCTCAACCAGCTGACATATGTCTCTGCGATCGACACGCTGGACCGCGAAAAAGGCGAGATCACCGTGCGGCGCCGGGCCGAAGGCGGAGTGCAGGTTCTGAAATCCAAACTTCCCTGCCTCATCACCATGCTCGAAGGCGCCAACGATATGCGCCGCGGTACCATCCAGGACATGCTGAGAGCCGCGAGAGCACAACCGACGGTCTGGTCGGCTGAAGACGCAGGCGTCGACGACATCATGAAATGCGGCCTGCGCGGATCTCCGACCGTCGTGAAGAAAGTCTTCGCGCCGAGCCCCCGTTCAGAAGCGGCTGAAATGGTGACTGTCGAGGGCAAGAAGCCTCAGCAGATCGGCAATGCCGTCGTTGATCTGATCTTTGCAGCCCAACCGAAACTTGAAGCGGAACTCGCCGCAGAGCCAGGAGTTTGAAAATGGCACAAGCGCCCAAAAAACCCGCCGGCGGACGCGCGGGAATGAAAAAGGAACTGCCGGAACACTTCAAGGCCTACAAGCATGTCTGGGTCTTCGTCGAGATTGAACGCGGCAGGGTCCACCCTGTAAGTTGGGAATTGATGGGGGAAGGCCGCAAGCTTGCGAATAAGCTTGGTGTCGATCTCGCAGCTGTCGTTCTTGGTCCAGATGATGAGACGACAAAACGTGCTGTGCGTGAGGCTTTTCAGTATGGCGCGGATCTTTGCTACGTCTGTGAGGACGAGATTCTCGCGGATTATCGCAATGAGCCTTTCACAAAGGCACTGACGGATATCGTCAACACCTATCAGCCGGAGATCCTGCTCCTCGGAGCGACCACGCTCGGACGCGATCTCGCGGGTTCTGTCGCGACAACCCTGAAAACGGGTCTTACTGCTGACTCGACCGAGCTTGACGTTGATGACGAGAAGTCCCTTGCGGCGACCCGCCCGACATTCGGCGGGACGCTCCTTTGCACCATCCACACGCTGAACTATCGCCCGCAAATGGCGACGGTGCGCCCGCGCGTGATGGCGATGCCCGAACCCGACATGTCGAAGGGCGTCGGTAAGATCGTAAATCACAGCCTCAACATGGTCGAAAAGGACATCGTTACAAAAATCCTGGATTTCGTTGCTGATGCCACGACAGATGACGCCAACCTCGCCTATGCCGACGTGGTTGTGGCCGGCGGAATGGGTCTCGGCGGTCCACAGAATTTCCAGCTTGTGAAAGACCTCGCAGCCACCCTAGGCGGCGAATATGGCTGTTCACGCCCCGTCGTCCAGAAGGGTTGGCTTCCGGCAGACCGGCAGATCGGACAAACGGGCAATACAATCCGGCCGAAACTCTACATTGCAGCGGGCATTTCCGGAGCAATCCAGCACCGCGTCGGTGTCGAAGGCGCTGATCTGATCGTTGCGATCAACACGGATCCGAACGCCAAGATTTTTGAATTCGCCCATCTCGGGGTCGTCGCCGATGCCTTGTCGGTCCTTCCCGCACTCAACGAGGCGTTCGCCCAGCGTTTGAAAGCGCGCACCAAGAAACTGGAGGTTGTGTGATGTCAGAACATTTCGATGCCATCGTCGTTGGTGCTGGCCCATCCGGCAATGCAGCGGCTTACACCATGGCCAAAGGCGGCCTGAATGTACTGCAGATCGACCGCGGAGAATATCCGGGTTCGAAGAACGTCCAGGGGGCGATCCTTTATGCAGATGCCCTTGAGCGCATCATTCCGGACTTCCGGGATCATGCGCCTTTGGAACGCCACGTCGTCGAACAACGCATGTGGTTTCTCGATGAGACATCGCACACCGGCGCGCACTATCGCAGCGATGATTTCAATGAAGATCGACCGAACCGCTACACGATCTTGCGGGCTCAGTTCGACAAGTGGTTTTCAAAACAGGTGAAAGAGGCCGGCGCACTGCTCATCTGCGAGACTTCTGTCACGAACCTTGTGAAGAACGACACGGGCAAGGTGATCGGTGTCGAAACCGACCGGGAAGGCGGTCCGATCTTCGCAGACATCGTCGTTCTCGGCGAGGGCGTGAATGCGCTTGTCGGTCAGCGCGCGGGCCTGCGTCCGGAGCTGAAACCCAACCACGTCGCGCTCGCGGTAAAAGAAACCCACTTCCTGCCGGAAAAGACAGTCCGCGACCGGTTTAACCTCGCGGGTGAAGACGACGGCGTGGTGATCGAAGTCTTTGGCGATGTCGCCTCAGGCATGGTCGGCACCGGCTTTCTTTATACAAACAAGGAATCGATCTCCATCGGGGTTGGCTGCCTGATTTCGGACTTCTCTGAAACCCAGATCTCGCCCTACGATCTCCTCGACCGCTTCAAGACGCACCCATCGGTCGCACCGATGTTGCGGGATGCCGAGCTGAAGGAATATGTCGCGCACCTGATCCCCGAGGGCGGATACAACGCGATCCCGCAACTCACCGGCGACGGTTGGGCCATTGTCGGTGATGCCGGCCAGTTCGTGAATGCCGTACACCGCGAGGGATCAAATCTTGCCATGACAACGGGCCGGCTCGTTGGCGAAACGGTTCTTCAGCTCAAAGCCGAAGAGAAAACCATGAGCGAAGCAAATCTCAAGCTCTACCGCGACAAGCTGAAGGCGAGCTTTGTCATGAAGGACATGAAGAAGTACCGGAAAATTCCGGGGCTTCTGGAGGCAAACAAGCAGATGCTCACGACCTATCCGCGCGCCATCAGCAAAGCGCTGCAAGCCATGCTGCGGGTCGACGGAACATCCAAACGTGACAAAGAAACCGAAATGATGGCCGCCATGAAGCGCCAGCGCGGAAGCTGGTGGGGCATTGCGACGGATATGTTCAAACTAGCGAGGGCATGGAGATGACATCGTCAACAAAAATGGAAGAGCGGCTTTATCAGAACCGCTACCTGGTCGATGAAGGCCGCCCGCATATCAGCATCAATCAGGGCGTTGCCGATAGCGCGCAATTAAAGTCGCTCGTGCAGATCTGTCCCGCAGGCTGCTACACGATCAACAACAATGGTAGAGTCGAGATCGCATCCGACGGCTGCATGGAATGCGGAACCTGCCGGGTTGTCTGTCAGGCGACAGGTGAGATCGAATGGTCTTATCCGCGCGGTGGCTTCGGCATCATGTTCAAGTTCGGGTAAGACGATGCGGGCAGCCCTTGCAAGTCTGTTGGTTCTCGTTTCTTTGAACGCCACGGCCGAGCCGATGATCTTTGCGGCTGCCTCCACATCGGAGGCAACCAATGCCGCGATCGCAGCAAGCGGAATAAAGGCGCTCACCTCTTATGGCGCATCCGGAACGATTGCCCGTCAGATAGAGCAGGGAGCGCCTGCGGACCTTTTCATTTCCGCTAACCCCCGCTGGATGGATCATCTGATTGACCAGCGTCTGGTGAACAAAGGCGACGTCGTCACACTGATGTCGAACGCGCTGGTTCTGATTGGAAAGAGCGGCGAACCGACAGTTAATCTGGATAGGTCGCTCGCAGACAATTTAGAAGGTGAGATGCTAGCTATGGCTGACCCGGCGCTTGCGCCAGTCGGCCGATACGGCCAGCAGGCTCTAGAGTCCCTCGATCTATGGGAAGCCACGAAGGCCGCACTAATCCCGACCCGCAATACGCTCGCGACCGTCAAAGCGGTGCAAAGCGGAGATGTGCGTTTCGGCCTGGTCTATGCCTCCGATGTTCGTGACGTGGAAGGCATAAAAGTTGTTGCTGCCATTCCGGCGGATAGTCACGCGCCGATCCGGTATCTGGCTGCTCCCTTAACAACCGGCGATGATGGAACGGGTGGGAAGCAGCTCCTGCAGTTTCTTTTGTCGGAAGATGGCCAGGATATTCTTAAGAACCACGGCTTCGTTACGCTTGAGAGTGGAGCTTTGTGATGCTCAGCCTCTCGCCCATGGAAGCGGATGCCCTTTTGCTAAGCCTGAAGTCAGCGGCAATTGCGGTCTTGGTTTCACTTCCACTTGCGATCCTGCTTGGCTGGATATTGGGGCGCTTCCGCTTCCCGGGCCACAACATTCTCAATGCTCTTATTCACCTTCCTCTTGTTCTGCCACCGGTCGTGATCGGCTACCTGCTCCTCCTACTGCTCGGCCGCAATGGTTTGATCGGCGGTCCGCTCAACGAGCTCTTCGGAGTGCGCATTGCGTTTTCGACAACGGCAGTCATTGTCGCCTGCGCGGTTGTTGGATTTCCCCTGATGGTCCGGGCAATCAGACAAACCGTCGAAGCAATCGACCCGCGATATGAACGCGCGGCACGCAGCCTTGGCTCATCCGAATTCCGTGTCTTTTCAACCGTCACACTTCCCATGATGGCGCCCGGCATACTGACCGGGATGACGCTCGCCTTTGCGCGTGCCGTTGGGGAGTTCGGCGCAACGATCACGCTTGCCGCCAATATTCCGGGCAGAACCCAGACTTTGCCACTCGCCCTTTACACCGTGACGCAAACGCCCGGCGGCGAGGCTGCGGCACTAAGGCTCTGCCTCTTATCGATTGCCCTGGCGGGTGCGGCACTCCTGATGTCTGAACTGATTTCCAGACGCATGGTGGAGGCAACAACATGATCTATGCGCGTTTTCGTCATCGGCAGGGTTCATTCCTCCTCGACATTGACGTTGAAGTGGCGGCTCAAGGGATCATTGGTCTTTGTGGAGCATCCGGATCGGGAAAAAGCACCTTCTTCAACTGCCTTGCCGGACACATCCGTCCCGAGGAGGGGAGAATTTCGGTTCTCGGCGACGTTCTTTTTGACAGTGCCAAAGACCTGCATGTTCCCCCGGCTAAACGAGGCATCGGTCTCGTTTTTCAGGAAGGTTTGCTGTTTCCCCATATGACCGTCCGGCAGAACCTGCGTTATGGTGCAAAGCGCCACGATGATGGTCTGGCAGACGAGATCATTCATACGCTCGATCTTCATCGCTTGCTGCCGATGAAACCGCGCAAACTCTCCGGCGGAGAACGCCAGCGGGTCGCTGTTGGACGCGCGCTCATGGCACGTCCCAAGCTCCTTCTCTTGGACGAGCCCGTCTCGGCGCTCGATCCGGATTTGCGCCAGCGCACCCTGGATCTCATTGCGTCCGTTCATAAGCGGACCGGTCAACCAATGATCTATATCAGTCACGCACCGGAAGAAATGCGGAGACTATGCCGGCCCATCGTCACGATGGATGCTGGCAATGTTGTGAGTATCAATGAGGAACCATTGCCTCGTCTTTCTTCGAACGCCAGCACCCAGGCACCCATTTTAGAACGCGCCCGAGTGAGGGCCGGTTAGGTGAAACGATCATGATCCTGTGTTCCTGCACCATACTGACCAGAGACGATATCGCCGACGCTGTCAGCCAGATGATTGGCTATAACGATCAGCACGAAGTTGTCATCACGCCTGGGAAGCTCTTCAATCATTGTGATCGGGAAGTCCGCTGCGGTCACTGTGCACATCTGATCGATCGGCAGATTACCGATGAAGTTACACGTCACGGCCGGTGCCGCCGTCAATGCAAGAAAGGACGCTGTGTATGAAGGGGAATGAAAAGGTCATTGAGTACCTCAATAAGTCGCTGAGGCATGAACTGACCGCTGTTAATCAGTACTGGCTTCATTACAGGCTTCAGGATGACTGGGGCTATGCGAAACTCGCCAAAAAGTCTCGCGAAGAGTCGATTGAAGAGATGACCCACGCCGACAACCTGATCGAGCGGATTATCTTTCTGGAGGGTCATCCCAACCTGCAGGTTCTGGACCCGCTGCGCATCGGTCAAACGGTCAAAGAAACCCTGGAATGCGATCTTGAGGCGGAATACTCCGCTCGGGCGCTCTACAAGGAGGCACGCGAAGTCTGCCGGGACGAAGGCGACTACGTGACCATGGGCCTCTTCGAGCAACTTCTCGCGGATGAAGAAGACCATATCGATTTCCTCGAAACCCAGTTGGAGTTGATGGCCAAGATCGGTGAAGCGAATTACGGACAACTGAATGCAGAAGCTGCCGACGCAGCTGAAGACTAGAGGAACCGGCCAAAAGGGGGCAGCAATGCCCCTTTTTGGTGAAAGCACATTCGCAACCTGGCGGTTATTGTAAGATGAGTTCAATGGATTTGCGACAAAGCGCCAGCCAGCGCACGATCCAGACGATGTCCGGGCAGATGCTTGCGTCGCTCAACATCCTCGCAATGTCGAACAAGGAACTCGGCGAACATCTGAGCGAGCAAGCGCTAGTCAATCCGGCGATTGAGTACAATCCACCCCGGATCTCTGCAGTGGGTGGCGATGCTTTCGATGCGGTTAGCGAGCTTTCCGAAAACAAGCCGAGCCTCCACGTCCATCTTTCCGAACAGATTGATCTTTCCATTACGGATGTTCGTGAACGCGCAATCGCCGAAGTCTTCCTGAAGGCACTTGAGCCAACCGGTTGGCTTGGCCAGGATCTTTCCGCAATCGCGAAAAGCGCGCGGATTGATATGGCCGAGGCAGAGGTGATGCTGGAACGCCTTCAAAAACTCGATCCACCGGGGATCTTTGCGCGCTCGCTTGGGGAATGCCTCACATTGCAAGCAAAAGATCTCGACATTCTCACCTGGGAATTCTCGGCCCTTTTGGAAAACCTGCCTCTGCTGGCCGAAGGCCGCGTTCGGGAACTCGCAGAAATATGCGATTGTGAGCCGGACGATATTCCGGATATCGCAAGACCGATCCGCAATCTCGATCCGAAGCCGGGCCTTGCCTTTACCCAGGACATCGAACCGGTTTTCCCGCCTGACCTCATCGCGAAACGCTCGCCATCCGGTTGGGAAGTGGAACTCAACCAATCCACCTCACCAGTGATCCGGATTAATCCTGCCGCCTTGCCGGACATTGATACGCCGGATTCAAAAAAGTTCTGCCGGGCTGCGCTCAATCAGGCAAAGTCGCTCGCCCAGGCGCTCGAACGCCGCGGCGAAACCCTGCTTCGAACGGCGACGGTTCTTGTTGCTCGACAGGCCGCCTTTCTGGACCGCGGCCGCCGGTATCTGAAGCCCTTGTCTTTGCAGGATGTTGGCGACGCCCTCGACCTGCACCCCTCGACCATCAGCCGCGCAACCTCCGGCCGCATGATTGAAACACCGAACGGCACGTTAATGCTGAAGGATTTCTTCAGCCGCGCAACGGCGAGTGTGCATGCTGATACCGTCACCTCCCAGGATGCGGCCTTGGATTTTGTCAATCGAACGGTGGAGAACGAACCGCGATTTGTGCCGTTCAGCGACGAAGAGATCGCACAGATGGCCAATGCGGCAGGGTTTGCAATCGCCAGACGCACTGTCGTGAAATATCGCAAACGGCTGGGTATTGCCTCTTCTTACGCCAGACGGCGAGCATCGGCCCCTCGATTGGCAAATTAATTTGATTACAATCAATTGATTACAGAGCGTTAATTACTTCAAATTGCGACGAAAGATCGCGTAGGGTGATATACATATTGGGGCGGATTTTGCTCATTATTTGGATTAATAAAACAAATTGGTGGCAGTTGCTTATTTGTGCGCCGCACCATTGAACAAATTTCAATCACAAATATTAGTCAAATACCTGATCACTACTTTTTGCCATTTTTACCGACATTGTTGGACCATGGTTGGTAAGTTATAATCATCTGGAATTTCCAGATTGATCGGAGCTTTCATGGCCGACGTTTGCACGGAATACGACTCCTCTTTTTTTGATCATGCTCAGGTAAAGAATGACCACGAGCGTTTTACACTTGAAGCAGTCTACGAAGTTTCGAAAATCCTGACGGGCGCAATTGATCCCATCTCCGAGTTTCCGCAGGTGCTGAACATATTGAGTTCCTTTATCGGGCTACGCTTCGGCGCATTGGCCCTTTTGGCAGAACCCGACGGTGACGGAGCCACACCGCTCAGAAACCCCTACGTGATAGCGGCAACGATCAGAGGATCCGGCAGCGGCGCGCCCGTTCGAACCGCTATCCCGGAACCGGTCGCGCGTATGGTCTTTAAGACTGGCGTTCCTTTCGTGTCCTGGAACCTGGCGGCGGAATTCGGAGAAGCATGCGTTCCGCCCCACATGGAAAACGAAGATTATACGGTCATTGCTGTTCCGGTAAGGGAACAGGAGCGCACTCCGCTTGTTGTTGGTGTTCTTTGCGCATTCCGATCGCATGATGATGATCGCGCGGCCCATTCCGACGGTGACATCAACATTTTGACGATGGTTGCATCCCTCCTTGAACAATCCTTACGTTTTCGTCGGATCGTCGCCCGCGACCGCAAGCGGGTAATGAACGAAGTCCGCAACCGGGATAACAGCAGTGTCCGAGCCGGTGAAGACTTTAACGGAATCGGCGGTATCATCGGCAAGAGCGCCGAAATATATGATGTGATCGAACGCATAAAAAAGGCGGCGCGAACCACCGCCCCGATCCTTCTTCGCGGAGAGAGCGGAACCGGCAAGGAATTGTTCGCGCGCGCAGCCCACTCCTTGAGCGAACGCAAAAACAAGCCGTTCATCCGCGTGAATTGTGCGGCGCTGAGTGAGACCCTCCTGGAATCGGAATTGTTCGGGCATGAGAAAGGCGCCTTTACAGGTGCACAGGCCCGGAAGAAAGGCCGCTTCGAACTCGCCAACCAGGGTACCCTTTTCCTCGACGAAATCGGTGAAATCAGCCCGTCCTTTCAAACGAAACTTCTGCGCGTCTTGCAGGAAGGAGAATTTGAGCGGGTCGGCGGTACGGATACGATCAAGGTAGACGTGCGGGTTATCAGTGCAACCAATCGTGATCTCGAAGTCGCAGTCGCCGAAGGAACGTTTCGCGCCGACCTTTACTTTCGGATCTGCGTGGTCCCCGTCATTCTGCCCCCGCTTCGGGAGCGCCAGGGTGATATCAAGATTCTGGCCGATACCTTCCTTGATCAGTTCAACAAAGAAAACAGAACATCGTTTAGGCTCGCAGAGGACGCAGTCGATACGATTTGCCAATGCAAATTTCCGGGCAATGTGCGCGAACTGGAAAATTGCATCAGACGCGCTGCGGCGCTTTCAACCGGCGATGAGATCGAGGATCTCGACCTTGCGTGCAATCAGGGGTCCTGCCTTTCTGCAGAACTTTGGCGCTTACAAACGGGCGAGAGTTCACCCATCGGGGGGTTAGCTGCAGGGCATGTGGTGCAGCCTGTTGTCACGACCAATCAAATGTCGGCTCCGGCGGGCTGCCCGATGCAACCGCAATCCAAAAAATCCGGCGATATTGAAAAGCAGGATCTGTTGAATGCCATGGAGCAGGCCGGATGGGTTCAGGCCAAAGCCGCCCGCATTCTCTCCATCACGCCCCGTCAGATCAGTTACGCGCTGAAGAAGCACGGAATAGAAATACAGCGTTTCTAAAAAACGGTCCGCAGCGTCAAAGGGCATCCTTCATGGATGCCGCTTCGGATGTTCGCCTTCTATAACCCTCCCCGGTACCCCATACACTCCACCCACAAACGTTGAAGTCCGACACAGTGTCGGTCTCCTTCGGTCGAATGAAGTCACGCGGGAAAAATAATCTAATAATTTCATATAGATAAATCATGGCACACTAATTGCTGAACTCTTTTTGAGACGACAAGCAACAGGAGCCGCGCCCATGTCTGACACGATTTCCGGCAATGTGATTTCACTCGATGGCCTTAAGATCGCTTCGCGCGATGACTTAACGAAGGCGATAGAATCGAAGGGATGCGAGAGCTCATCCTGCGGCTCATCCGACGCGCCGGAAGACATGGATCCGGAGACATGGGCAAAGGTCAAAGACCACCCCTGCTACTCCGAGGAAGCCCACCATTATTTCGCACGTATGCATGTGGCGGTTGCGCCAGCCTGCAACATCCAGTGCAATTACTGTAATCGCAAATATGATTGCGCGAATGAAAGCAGACCCGGCGTCGTCAGCGAGCGCCTGACCCCGGAGCAAGCATCACGCAAAGTGATCGCGGTCGCAAACGAGATACCTCAACTTTCCGTGCTGGGCATCGCCGGACCCGGAGACAGTGCCTACGACTGGAGAAAGACGCGCGAAACATTCCAGCGGGTCGCTGAGCAGCTACCTGATATCAAGCTGTGCCTATCCTCCAACGGCCTCGCTCTGCCGGACCACGTTGACGAGCTGATGGACATGAACATCGACCATGTCACGCTTACGATCAACATGATCGATCCCGAGGTTGGAACCCACATCTACCCCTGGATCTTCTACGAAAAGAAACGCCGCACAGGCCTCGAGGCAAGCCAGATTCTGCATGAGCGGCAGATGCAATCGCTGGACCTTCTGCATGAGCGCGGAATCCTGGTGAAGGTCAACTCGGTCATGATACCGGGCATCAACGACAAGCACCTTCTCGACGTCAATAAAGAGGTCAAGAAACGCGGTGCTTTCCTGCACAACATCATGCCACTCATCTCCGCGCCCGAACACGGCACGGTCTTTGGCCTCAACGGGCAACGCGGGCCAACAGCCGCAGAGTTGAAAGAGCTTCAGGATGCCTGTGCGGGTGGCGCAAACCTTATGCGTCACTGCCGCCAGTGTCGCGCGGACGCCGTTGGCCTCCTTGGCGAAGATCGCGGGCAGGAATTTACCATGGATCTGGTCCCGGATGAGGTTACCTATGACCCGGCAAAACGCGAAGTCTACCGGGAATGGGTCGCCAAGGAACGCGAAGACCGCCGGTCGGCTGCAGAGGCCGCCCAAGCAGAAACGGAAGCAGCGGTTGCAGAAGATGCCGGATCACTGCTGGTCGCTGTCTGCACAAAAGGCGGCGGGCGCATCAACCAGCATTTCGGTCACGCGACAGAGTTCCAGGTCTTTGAGGTTGATGCAGACGGTGTTCGCTTCGTAACGCACCGCCGGGCCGACAATTACTGCGTCGGCGGATACGGCGAAGATGACAAACTCGCCGAGGTCATCCGGACCCTGGAAGGCGTCCCTGTGATTTTGTGCGCCAAGATCGGCGATTGCCCGCGCGAAGAACTGGAAGCAGCCGGCATCGAAGCCATCCAGGACTTCGCATACGACTACATCGAAACAGCCATTTCCGCGGTTTACCGGGCCCGCATGGGTCTACCGGAAGCCGCTATCGCAGAAGACTTAAGCCTGATGAAAGGAGCATAAGCCATGTCACTGAAAATCATCGTTTCCCAATGCACCGTTTGTGGTGCGTGCGAATTCGAATGCCCGAATGCCGCAATCAAATTCAAGGGCGACACCTACATCATCGATCCTGATCTTTGCACGGAATGCGAAGGTCATGCGGATGTACCTCAATGCGCGGAAGTTTGCCCGGTTCCAGATACCTGCGTGCCCGCGTGAGATAATGCCGGACGGACCTCAACCGGTCGATTGGCAAGGCGAACCGATCGAGTGCGAGCACTGCGTGTTTCAGTCTCGCCTCGATGCTGGCCAGTGCGGACAGGCATGGGCCTGCGTCCATGATCGATACGCGAAACGGGTTGAGAGGTTCTTCCTTCTCAACCCCGATCTTGCTGACGAATGCCTTTCGATGCCGTATTTCGAGGTGCGTATGAACGCGGCCCGCGTGGCAACCTTGTTCCGGTTACCGCCTTTGCTGAATGACGAGGATGCCGGCGTCAGGGCCATGGCCGTCCTACGGCTTCCGGTCAGCCACGCAAGGCGCATGGCGAAAGACCCGGACAGACGAGTTCGTATTGCGGTTGCTCACCGGCTCCCGGTTGAGGATCTTCTGCCGGTTTTTTCAGATACCGACAATTATGTCCGATCGATTGCCGCCAGACGATCTGAACCGGGGATGCTTGTTGTTGCGTTGAGCGACGACGATCCGGAGATCAGGCGCATCGTCGCACGAAGGATCAACGACGATTGGCTCAACCGGTTTCTCAATGACCCGGATCCGCTTGTGCGGCGCGAAGCGGCTCAACGACGTCCGGACCTATTCGCCAAAGATCCTGATCTCAGAGTTCGTCATACCGCGGCTGAACGCGGCTCATTCGATGTCGCCGAGGCTTTGATTGCTGATGATGAAGAGGTGATCCGCGAGGCGGCCGAAGCGCGCCTGGCAGAACTGAAAGGGGAAGCAACACATGTCGACTGATGACCGTGAAATCGAAGTCTATAAACCGCCGATCTTCATGCCGGGCGACAAAGTCGTTTCGCGCAAGAACGTCAAGAACGACGGAACCATGTTCGGCAAGGAAATCGGCGAAGTCGTGGTGAAGAAAGGTGACGTTGGCTATGTCCGCGACATCGGCGTCTTCCTGCAGCAATTCTACATCTACGCAGTCGACTTTGTTGACAGGGATTCGATCGTTGGAATGCGGGCCCGCGAACTTTTCACCGAAGAACAAGCAAGAGAGCGCCAGAAACAGCTGAAGGAGGCCTGATTATGAAAGTGATGATCCGCGACACGGCAAAGGGCCTTGAAGTCTATGTGCCCAAGAAAGACCTCGAAGAAATCGTGACGGAACGCGAACGCGAGGATGTCTGGGGCGGCTGGATCCGTCTCGCCAATGGCTGGGTGCTCGAATTGCCGGCCTTTGATGAAACACCAAGCCTGCCAGTCACCGTCAATGCCCGCCGGCTCGCAACCGCAGAGGAGTAAACCATGGAAGTAGCACTTCAAAAGGCCTTGCAAGGCGTTGAAGAAGGCCGCGTCATTCCCTATCTTGGTCCGGAAGTTTCGGCGCTCGGGAACGACAGGATCCCGACGTCTCCGGCAGCACTCTGCGCTTTGATCGAAGCTGAAATCAGGGTCCCGAAACGGGCAAGCGGCAATCTTTGGTCCGCAGCGCAATTCGTGGAGAGCCGGAAATTCCGCGCCACGCTGAACAAGATTGTTGAGACTGCATTCGCCGACGACAAAAGCGATTCCAACCCGATCCACAACTGGCTCGCAAACGTCCGCCCACCGCTGATCGTTGACACCTGGTACGACGACGGCTTGCTGCGCGCTTTCAATTCCAAAGACTGGGGATGGGTCCAGGGTGTGAGCAGAAACGGCGAATGGATTGAAATCTGGACCAGAGCCTATGATGCACAAGGATCAGAGGTCCCTTCCGCCAATCCGGATTGGCCGTCTCTGATTTATAAACCACATGGTCTTTCCCGCGCTGGCAGCAGTTTTCTGATGTCGGATAGTGATTATGTCGAGGTCCTGACCGAAATCGACATCCAGACACCCATCCCGATGGAGGTTAGAAGCCGCCGTTCGGACAGAAGTTTCCTTTTCCTCGGTTGCCGGTTTGACGATCAGATGCTGCGCATCTTTGCCCGTCAGATCGCCAAGAGATCTGGCGGCAACCATGTGGCCGTCATCGAGGAGCCACTGACACGAATGGAGAAACGGTTCCTGGACGAGCTCGGCATTACGCAAATCAATATGCCACTTTCCGACGTAGTCGACCTCATCGCAGAAAACGCAGCGGTTCCTGCCTAACCAAAGCACTCTCTAAACCATTGAACCGCCCTGCCGAGCGCAGGGCGGTTTTTTTTGTGGGCCATGAGAGCCAAAGATTCATGTTCCAAACGATCGACCGTCAGGCAATCCGGACTGTCCAGCTTCCCACGAGTGGCCGTACATGTGGATCGATCCGGAGCTATGCGGGGCTTTGACGAGCGCCTTTTGGATCAACAGGATCACGGTCGGCGGGAAACGCAGCAACAACAGAGTGCCCCCCTGCAAATAACGCGAGACCGCGCAGCGCCTTTCCCTTTGAATGGCCAACCTTGGATAACGTAGTGGCCCGAAACAACCGCCAACACGCCAAGAGATCTCCACCGGCTAGCGGGAAGGATCGTCAGATCCCTCGTCTCATGGGCTGCGAACAAAAGGTCGTCTAGTGGATCGGCGGAGGTCTGATAGGCAAATGAACAAGGATGCTGTTCCAAAGCCGGGTCTGTTTTGCCCCATCTTCAGACGCGAAAAAGGGCCGGTTCGATTAGAACCGGCCCCAAACTTGTTGGTCTTCTTTCGAGTGTCTAGCGTGTAAGATCGAAAGAGTAATCCGTTTCGCCTGGAATGATCGTGTCGTCATCCAGCTTGTCGAAGATCGTGTCGAGGATCTTGACCAGTACATTCAGCGCACCTTGATAACCCCAGGTCGGGTACCGGTGGTGATGGTGGCGATCGAAGATCGGGAACATCAGCCGGATCAGCGGTGTGCCGGTATCCCGTTCGAGATACTTACCGTATGAGTTACCGATCAGCATATCGACGGATTCAGTCGCAAGAAGCGAACGCATATGCCACAGATCCTTGCCGGGCCAGGCTTTGCACTGGGCGCCGAATGGAGAGCTATCGAAGAGCTCTTGCATCTTTTTAGCCCATGCTTTCGAACCGTTTGTTGCCAGGCAATGCTTGGGTTCACCACCCATCTCCATGACGAAACGGGCCATTGCGTAGACAAAATCCGGATCGCCGTAGATCGCATAGGTCTTGCCATGCAACCAGGACTGACTGTCAGCCATGGCATCGACGAGGCGGCCACGCTCCATCCGCAGGCTTTCAGGGATTGCTTTTCCGGTCAATTCCTTGATCTTCATGAGAAACTCATCGGTTCCGGCGATGCCCATCGGATAATGGAATGAAGCGACTTCCTGACCTTTTTCGGCGCAATATTCCAGCGTCTTCGGCGTGCAGTATTCCTGCATCGACAAGGTCGCTTTGGCATTGAGGGCAGCCTTCGCGTCTTCAAGCGTCGTACCGCCATCATACATCCGGAATTCACCGTCCGACGGCGTGTCGTAGACATCAGAAACGTCGGACAAGAAGGTCGCTTCCACATCCATCTCGCCGAGGACACGCTTCAGCTCCCGGATGTTGCCAACGGCAAATCCATCAAAACCTGGAATGATGTTGATGCTGTCGTTGGCCGCGCGCTCCGCGTTATCCCAAAAATGCTTCAGGATGCCCTTTTGCATATTGTCGTAACCGTCAACATGGCTTCCGACGAAGGCTGGCGTGTGGGCAAACGGCACGTGGAAATCTTCCGGCACGCTCTGCTTTTCTTTCGCCTGCAGGATGAAGGAATTGAGGTCATCCCCGATCACTTCCGCCATACAGGTTGTCGAAACCGCGATCATGGATGGATCATAAAGAGCCTTCGTGTTTGCGAGACCGTCCACCATGTTGACGAGCCCGCCAAAGACGGCCGCGTCTTCCGTCATTGAAGACGAAACGCATGAAGACGGTTCCTTGAAGTGCCGGGAAAGGTGCGAACGATAGTACGCGACACATCCTTGCGAACCGTGCACGAATGGCATTGTGCGCTCATAGCCCTGGCTCGCGAAAACCGCGCCAAGCGGCTGACAGGCTTTCGCCGGGTTCACCGTGAGCGCTTCGCGCGCCAGGTTCTTTTCCCTGTATTCCCATGATTTTGTCCAATCACCGATCTCTTCGATTTTGACATCGGGATGGCCGCCTTCATATTTTTCCTTTTTTGCTTTCAGCATTTCCTTGTATTCGGGCTGCTGAAAAAGAGGTGCGTGATCAAGCACGTTATCCGCCGATTGAGGCATGGTTTCATTCCTTCTGTTGACCGTCCTCATTCCGAGACGCGTCGTTCAAGGGGTGGATTGAGTGGCGGCTTCCAAGGCCGCCACCCCGGATTTATTCGGCCGCGACCGCCATGGGTGCTTCGTCCCACGGTGCGTCGTAGAGACCCCAGACGGGGTTGTTGACGGCAAGGTCCATGTCACGCGCGAAGATCGCGTATCCGTCGTAGCCGTGATACGGGCCGGAATAGTCCCAAGAGTGCATCTGCCGGAACGGGATGCCCATCTTTTGAACCGGGTACTTTTCCTTGATGCCGGAACCGACCAGATCGGGCCGGATCTTCTCTATGAACTTTTCAAGCTCATAGCCTGTGACGTCGTCATAGATAAGCGTTCCGTCTTTGACGTAATGACCTGTCCGCTTGTAGTCGTCGCCGTGACCGAACTCGTAGCCGGTACCAACAACTTCCATACCGAGGTCATCATAGGCGGTGACGACGTGGCGCGGACGCAAGCCTCCGACGTAGAGCATCACCGTTTTGCCTTCGAGACGGGGCCGGAACTTCGCGTTGATTTCATCAACCAGCGGCTGGTATTTGGCGATGACCTTTTCGACGTTTTCCTTGATCGTATCGTCGAATTTCTCGCCGATTGCGCGCAGGCTTGCCGCGATCTGCGACGGACCGAAGAAGTTGTACTCCATCCATCCAACGCCGTACTTCTCTTCCATGTGACGGCAGATGTAGTTCATCGACCGGTAGCAGTGGATGAGGTTCAACTTGGCTTTAGGAGCCCGTTCGATTTCGGCGAGCGTTGCATCTCCCGACCAGTTGCCGACAACATTGAGGCCGATTTCTTCAAGAAGGATCCGGGATGCCCAGGCATCACCACCGATGTTGTAATCACCGATGACGTTGACATCATAAGGACCGGCTTCGTAATCGCTCTCGCCTTTTTCAAAAACCCAATCGCGAACGGCGTCGTTGGCGATGTGGTGGCCCAGCGACTGAGAAACACCCCGGAAGCCTTCGCAGCGAACCGGAACCATGGTTTTTTCGTGTTCCTTGTTCTTTTCGCGGGCAACCGCTTCGATGTCGTCACCTATCAGGCCGATCGGGCACTCAGACTGGATCGTCACACCATTGTTGAGCGGGAACAATTCCTCGATCTCATCGATTGTTTTCGCAAGCTTCTTGTCGCCGCCGAACACGATATCCTTTTCCTGGAAATCGGTGGTGAACTGCATGGTGACGAAGCTGTCGACACCGGTCTTGCCGATGTAATAGTTGCGCCGCTGGCTCCAGGAATACTGACCGCATCCGACCGGACCGTGGCTGATATGGACCATATCCTTGATCGGGCCCCAGACAACACCTTTTGAACCCGCATAGGCGCATCCGCGGATCGTCATAACACCCGGGATCGACTTGATATTTGATTTCGTCGTATCGCATTTCGAAGCGATACCTGTTGTTTCGTCGGGTGCGCCCTCTGGGTCGGGCTGCGATACTTGAAGGTGCTTCGCACGCTTCTTTTTGGCTTTCGCAGGATAGGCCTCCAACACCTCTTCGATGAGGGCTGCGTAGCCTTCTTTGCCATCCTCGTGATCTAACGCCATCCTTTTGGCTCCTTCTCACATTTGGTGGGTTTCAAGGGCGGGGCTCGCGCTGCTTGCGCAAGCCCCGGTGTCGGTGCTTAGACGGCTTCTGCTTCAGAGGCGGCGATCGCAGCAAGACGATCTTCTTCAGACTGCATGATGCCGAATTCCATCAGCATTTCTTCAAGCTCATCCATAGTGACTGGTGTCGGGATGACGCCCTTACCGGAGTTGTTATGGATTTTCTCAGCGAGCTGGCGATACTCCTCGGCCTGCTGGCTGTCTGGTGCGTACTGAAGAACTGTCTGACGACGCAGCTCAGCATGCTGAACGATGTTGTCACGTGGCACGAAATGGATCAGCTTGGAGCCGAGTTTTTCAGCCATCGCTTCTGCAAGCTCGAGCTCTTTGTCTGTTTGGCGCTCGTTACAGATCAGACCACCAAGACGGACGCCGCCGGAGTTTGCATATTTCAAGATGCCTTTAGAGATGTTGTTGGCAGCATAAAGAGCCATCATCTCACCGGACATAACGATGTAGATTTCTTGTGCTTTGTTTTCACGAATTGGCATCGCGAAACCACCACAAACAACGTCGCCAAGAACGTCATAAGAGACGTAGTCAACATCGTCATATGCGCCGTTTTCTTCGAGGAAGTTGATCGATGTGATCACACCACGACCGGCACAGCCAACGCCTGGCTCTGGACCGCCGGACTCAACGCATTTGATGTCTTTGTAACCGATTTTCAGAACGTCTTCGATTTCAAGATCTTCAACTGAACCCATTTCAGCTGCAAGGTGAAGAACTGTGTCCTGTGCTTTTGCGTTCAGGATCAGACGTGTTGAATCCGCTTTAGGGTCACAACCCACGATCAGGATTTTCTGGCCCATCTCCACAAGGGCAGCCAGTGTGTTTTGAGAGGTTGTCGACTTGCCGATGCCTCCCTTTCCGTAAAAGGCAATCTGCCTCAGTGCGCTCATATCTCGTTCCCTTTCAGGTCAATCCGTTCATTAACGAGGCGGCTGAAAATGCCGACGCTCAAACGGAATGCAGCAGAAAGTGTGCCAAGCGCTAAATCGATAAATTTATCTCTTTTTTTCATAGAGTTAAGTGATGAATACTGATCACCCAGGTCGCTCTGCTACCCTCGGAATCCTTCTTTGTCGCGCCGTTGTCGCGTGAGCTGGACGCTCGACCTAAGAAAAGGAAACCGCGCAGATGAGCCCCGCGCGCGATCATACGGTGCTGACCGCGATCAAAAATACCTAGTCTACTGCGTTCGTTTTTGCTTAGATCTCGCTACCATTCGGTTTTTTGGGAGGAAATCATGGGTGAAAAAAGAAATGATCCAACACTCGATACATTGAGTGTTGGTGAGCGCGATCTCTTTGTCGAAATGGTGAAGAAGGGAGCATCGCGTAGGGAATTCATGGGATATCTGATGGCTGCCGGCGCGACTGCAGCAGCATCAGGGACACTGTTTGCAGGTGTAACAGATGTCCTCGCTGCCACACCAAAACGCGGCGGCAAATTGATTTTCGCAGGCGACCAGCACGGCCCGAACGATACGCTTGATCCGGCACTGTTCACATCTGCTGTCGACTATTTCCGGGGCCGGATGTTCTACGGCTCGCTGACGCGCCTGACCGCAGATCTTGGCTACGTGCCGGAACTCGCTGAAGAGATCCTGTCAAACGACGATGCTACCGTCTGGACCTTCAAGATCCGCAAAGGTGTAGAGTTCCACAACGGGAAATCTCTGACCGCCGACGACGTGATTTACACGATGAACCGGCATCTTGGGAAAGACTCGATTTCGAAGGCGGCGTCCCTCGTTTCGATGATCGAGAAATGGGAAAAAGTGAACGATCACGAGGTACGGGCCGTTCTAAATTCGCCCAACGCTGACCTCCCGATCGCACTTGGGACCTTCCACTTCAAAATCCTCCCGGACGGCGCAACCGATTTCTCAACGGCCGTCGGAACCGGCCCATACAAGATTAAAGAATTCAAGCCGGGCGTTCGCGCGGTCGGTACCCGCAACGAGAACTACTGGGAAGAAGGCGGTTATCTCGACGAACTGGAGCATTATGGCATCGGCGATCCCGTTGCCCGCCTCAACGCTTTCCTAGCGGGCGACATCGATGCGATGGTGAACCTTGCCCCGCAGGCAATACCGAAAGTGGAGGCTGCAGCTGGCAAAGAAATCTGGTCGCTTGAATCAGGTGCCTATATCAACATCACGCCACGCCTGGATCTTGCTGAATCGAACAATGTGCACCTCTATAAGACGATGCAGCATTTGATGGATCGCAAGCGGCTTCTCAAGGGCGTCTACAAAGGTCAGGGTACGCTCGGAAACGATCATCCGATCAACGCGGCCTACTTCGACCATTGCCCGGATATCCCGCAGCGCCAGCTTGATCCGGAAAAAGCGAAGTTCCACTTCGAAAAATCCGGCATCGGCGCAACGCCAATTCCGGTCGTCGCAGCTGATGTCGCACCGGGTGCCGTTGAACAATGCCTCTTCATGCAGCGCGAAGGCCGCAAGATCGGCATGAACTTCGACGTTAAGAAGGTCACAACCGATGGCTATTGGGGTTCAGTCTGGCTGAAGGCTCCAATCTGTGTCGCGACGTGGAATATGCGTCCAACGGCAAACATCATGATGACGCTTGCATTCAAGAGCGACGCGGCCTGGAATGAAACCCGCTGGAAGAACGAGAAGTTCGACCAGACACTCGTTGAAGTACGTGGCGTCACAGACGCTGCCAAACGGCGTCAGATGTACTGCGACCTCCAGGCCATAATCCAGGAGGAAAACGGCATGTCGCTTCCGGTGCACCGGAACTATGTCGACGCCGCCGCATCGCACGTGAAGGGCCGCGCCCAGGTTCCCCTGAACAATTTCGGGGGTGCCGAATCTCCGGTGACGATCTGGCGCGACGACGCTTAACGCCGATCACTTCTTTTCTGCGGGCGGGATATCAATCCTTTCCGCCCGTGGAAGCGCAATACCAGGCACCGGATCGTCGTTATGTATCTTCTCATTCTCAAACGTTTGGGAATTGGCGTCATCACCGCTCTTGCGGTTTCGCTGATTATCTTTCTTGGAACCAAGGTTCTGCCGGGCGATGCCGCCCAAATCCGCCTCGGGCAGGAGGCAACAGCTGAAAACCTTGCTGCACTGAGAGCCAAGCTCAACCTCGACCAACCTCTCTATATTCAATATTGGCGATGGCTGACGGATTTCCTGACAGGTAATCTCGGCGTATCGCTCGCAAGTGACGTTCCGATTACAGATCTGATCGGCGACAGATATCAGAACACATTGATCGTCAGTGCACTCACGGCACTGATCGCTGTCCCGATATCACTTTCGCTCGGCATCCTTGCAGCGATGTTTCCCGGAAGTATCTACGACCGGTTCCTGACCCTCATATCGGTTTCACTAGTCGCGGCACCCGAGTTCTTCACCGCAACCCTTCTCGTCCTGTTGTTCGTGTTCGCACTTGGGATCGGCAATGCCGTTGTGGTTGGCGGCGTTGGCGACAAAGGCTTTTTTGAACTGATTGCCCATTTCGCATTACCGATCACGACGCTCAGTTTTGTCATCGCATCGCAATTGATCCGTATGAGTCGGGCGGCGGTGCTGAACGTGATGAACTCACCCTATATCGAAATGGCCATTTTGAAGGGCGTGCCCCGCCAGCGCATCATTCTTCGCCACGCGCTGCCAAATGCCGTCGGTCCCATCGTCAACGTCGTTGCCCTCAATCTCGCCTATCTCGTGACCGGCGTGATCGTCGTTGAGGTCTATTTTGGTTATCCGGGCCTTGCCACACTCATCGTTCAGGGCGTTCAGACCCGCGACTTCGTGCTCATTCAAGCGCTCGGTATGATCTTCTGCCTCACCTATATCGTGCTGATGCTCATCGCTGACGTTGCCGCTTTCGTTTCCAACCCGCGCCTGAGGCATCCAAAATGAGCGACATCAAACGAGACGACCATTTTGTTGCGCCATACGATGCGCATGTCAGCTTTGATGAACTGCCCGATTCAGCCCCGAAGTCCCGTTTCCGGTTTTCATTCACCGGCTGGATTGGACTGATTGTTGTCAGTTTCTGGCTGATTGTCGCAATCATCGGTCCTTTCCTAGCGCCACTTGGAGAGAACGACCTCCCGTTTCCCGATGATTACAGCGAGTTTCAGGCACCCAGAGAGGGCGCTCCGCTTGGCACTGATGTTTCCGACCGCGATGTTCTTTCCCGGCTGATCTACGGTGCGGGCCGGACGATGGGGATTGCATTCTCAGCCACCGTCCTTGCCTATTTCATAGGAGTGGTGCTTGGTATCGGCGCGGCCGTTTCCCATCCACGGGTCGACATGGTTATGAGCCGCATCAATGACGCATTTTTGAGCCTTCCGACGATCATGCTTGGCCTCGTCGTCGTGGCGGCTGTCGGATCGTCTATCCCCGTCCTGATCTTAACCGCCGGCCTCATTTACGCTGCCGTCGTCTTCCGGCTTTCCCGCGCGCTCGGCATGGAAATCATGGTGATGGATTTCGTCGAGGCGGCTCGCGCGAGGGGTGAGGGGCGCTGGTGGATCATTACGCGCGAAATCTGGCCGAACGCTGCCATGCCGCTCATTAGCGATTTCGGCCTGCGCCTCATCTACGTCATTCTCTTCGTTTCAAGTCTGAGCTTCCTCGGCCTTGGTGTCCAGCCACCGCAGGCAGACTGGGGCTCCATGGTCAGGGAGAATCTAGGCGCACTCCAATATGGCGAATCCGTCATTCCGGTCCTCGCACCGGCAGTTGCGATCGCCACACTAACTGTCGGCATCAATCTCATCGTTGACGACATCTCCGCCCACAGCGGCGGCAAGCTTTCAAAGAGGTTGTAGATTCCGTGCTCGACAAACGTGACCTGGACGAGATTGTCTACGAGGCGCAAGACCTTCGCATACACGCGGTACGCGATGACGGCAGCGAACTGCCCATCGTTAAGGGCGTCGACATCTCAGTCCGCCGCGGCGAGGTTGTGGCGCTCATCGGCGAATCCGGATCCGGTAAGACAACGATTTCGCTGTCCGCGCTCGGCTATTGCAAACCGGGCCTGAAATTCGCTGGCGGAGAGGCAAGGCTTCTTGGGGACGATCTGACGAAATTGTCGACCGAAGAGTTGCGGCCAGCGCGCGGCGAACGGGTTGCATACCTGGCGCAAAGTGCCGCCGCCACCTTTAACCCGTCAATCACCATCAACGAACAGGTCACCGAAGCACCCGTGCTTCATGGCACCAAGACGCAGGCCGAAGCGAACAAGAAAGCACTTGAACTCTACCACGCGCTCGAATTGCCGAACCCGGACAGTATCGGCAACCGATATCCGCATCAGGTGTCCGGGGGTCAGCTTCAACGCCTGATGGCGGCGATGGCACTCTGCGGTGAGCCTGACCTTCTGGTTCTGGATGAACCGACAACAGCCCTCGACGTCACGACACAAATCGAAGTGTTGAAAGCGTTTAAGCGCGTGATAAAGCAACAGGGCGCTGCCGCAATCTATGTCACGCACGACCTTGCCGTGGTCGCGCAGATCGCTGACAGGATCGTCGTTCTTTATAGCGGCGAAGTGAAGGAAGCCGGTCCGGCAGACATCATAATCAACCGGCCGGAGCATCCCTACACGAAACGCCTGATGGCTGCGATCAACCCGCTACCGGCTGCTGGACAAGGCGACGAGACCTCGGATGAGCACTTGCGCGATGTCCCGGCGCTCGAAGCCAGAACCATCCACGCCGGGTATGGCCGAGGGCTCGATGGAAAACCTCTGGTGAGCGTGCTGCGCGATATCAACGTTGCTATCGAACGCGGCCGTACCGTCGGTATTATCGGCGAATCGGGTTGCGGAAAATCGACACTCGCCCGCGTCTTTGCGGGGCTTTTGCCTGCGAGCGAAGGGGAGATCCTCCTTGATGGCGAAGCGCTTCCGGCTGATATGCGCCAACGCAAACGGGATGATCTTCGCAAAGTCCAGTTCGTTTACCAAATGGCCGATACTGCGCTTAATCCGCGCCAAAAGATCCGGGATATCCTTGGTCGTCCGGCCGAATTTTATCTAGGCCTCAAAGGGAGCAAGAAACGCGAGCGCGTCGAAGAACTGCTTGATCTGGTTGAATTACCGAGGCAATTCGCGGACCGCTACCCACATGAATTGTCTGGCGGTCAAAAGCAACGGGTCAACCTTGCCCGGGCCCTTGCCGCCGAACCCGAAGTGATCCTTTGCGACGAGGTGACATCCGCACTTGATACGATAGTCGGCGCAAACGTCATCGAGCTTCTGAAGAACCTGCGTCGCGAGACGGGCGTATCGTTCGTCTTCATCAGCCATGATCTCTCGACCGTATCCTCTTTCGCGGATGAAATTGTTGTTCTCTACGCCGGTCGGGTTGCGGAACAGGGCCCAACGAACAGGGTGCTCTCGCCTCCCTATCATCCCTATACACGGCTTTTGATTTCATCCGTTCCGGAACCGCGGATTGGTTGGTTGGAAGAAGCCCTCGGCAAAAAGGAAGCAGCAAGCGGCATTTCCGGTGCCGTCACGCTTTCGGACGTTGGATGCCCGTTCTTTGACCGCTGCCCGGTCGCCATATCAGGAACCTGCGACACCAAAGAACCGCCGCGCAAGGAAATCAGCCCTGGCCACGTCATTGAATGCCATTCGGATCTGGTCGAACTTGAAGCATGACGCTCGACGCCCTGTTCCGGCCGAACAGCGTTGCACTTATCGGCGCGTCGACAAGGGAGGGGTCATACGGTCGCTCACTCTTCGATATGGCGACGGGCGGCGGATTTACTGGAAGGATATACCCGGTCAATCCGACCTATAGCGATTTCAAGGGACATCGTTTCTACCCGGCCATCTCAGAAATTCCTGAGCAATGTGACCTTGCGGTTCTCTCGGTCGCGACCGATCGCGTTGTCGAAGCTGTGGAAGCTGCAATTGCCGCTAGAGTCCGTGCACTCGCCATTTTTGCACAAGTGCCGGATCACGCAATGAGGGATCGTATCGCCGATATCGTCGAGAAAGCCGGTATTCCGGTGTGTGGACCGAACAGTATGGGCTTTCACAACATACCGGCGGGCCTGCGCATCACACCCTTCCCGGCACCTCTTAACCTGACACCCGGTGGAATAGCGATCATCGCGCAATCCGGATCGATCATGGGGGCACTCGCCCATAATGACCGGCGATTGCGCTTCAGCCAGATCGTCAGCACCGGCTCCGAAACAGTCACGACAGCAGCGGATTTTCTCGCGTGGATCCTGCAACAGGAAACCACGCGGGTCGTTGGCATGTTTCTCGAAACCGTTAGAGATCCCGCTCG
This sequence comes from Pseudomonadota bacterium, assembly GCA_039181265.1. GTDB lineage: Bacteria > Pseudomonadota > Alphaproteobacteria > Rhizobiales > JACESI01 > JBCDCU01. The sequence continues at coordinate 35,985 of JBCDCU010000004.1, forward strand.
TTTTGTCGCGTGTCTGGAAGACGCCGCTGAAAAGGATATTCCGATCGTCATCCTTAAAGTCGGACGGACGGAAGCGAGCGCCCGAATGGCTGTTTCGCATACCGGGGCACTTGTTGGAAATCACGACGTCTTTGAAGCGACCGCAAAGCGATATGGTGCGCATCTGGTCGAGACCGTTGACGAAATGGCCGCGGTACTGATGCTTTTCTCAACCGGCCGCCGCATTCCGCAAGAGGGTCGGACGGAACGAAGTGGCATTGCATCCATTCATGATTCCGGCGGCGAGCGGGAGCTGATTGCTGATCTTGCAACCGATCTCAATATTCCGTTCGCCAAACTGTCCGATGACACACTCAAGGAAATAGCGGACCACCTTGAGCCGGGGCTTGAAGCCGACAATCCACTTGATGCCTGGGGCGTTGGCTTGAACGCGATCGAGAGTTTTCTTGGCGCCTCAAATGCCATGATGGCGGACAGTGATGTTCTAGCAGGTCTCTATGTTTTAAACTGGCGCGATCACTATTATCTGCACGAAATTCATGAGCGGGTTCTCTGCGACGCGGTGAGTGCCACGGACAAGCCCCTCGTTGCCGTCACAAACTACTCGATGACAACTGATGCCGTTCTCGCGGAACGGTTCGCAGAACGCGGAATCCCGCTCATCAAAGGCATGCGGGAAGCACTGGTTGCCCTCAGAGCTTTACTCGACCACAAGAAGCCCGCGCCCCGACCAGACACCGATACTGGATCGCGCAAAGCCAGCCACTGGCGGGCCCGCCTGAAGACCCACCAATGGACCGGCGAAGCGGAAGGTTACGAACTGCTTAGTGCGTTCGGAGTGGATTGCGTGCGCCATGAGCTCGTTTCATCCGCTGACCAGGCGATTGAGGCAGCTGAGCGGCTTGGGTACCCGGTTGTGCTCAAAACTGCGGAACCAGGTGTTCTTCACAAGTCCGATGAGGGTGGCGTCAAGATCAATCTTAAGGATCAAAATGCGGTGGCGTTGATCTATCAGGATTTGGAGGCGCGCTTCGGATCATCGGTCCTTGTCGCAGAGATGGTGGACGCCCATGCTGAATGGGCATTGGGGGTCATTTTCGACCCGGATTTCGGACCGGCAATCATGATCTCGCCCGGCGGCGTCCTGGTCGAATTGTTTGAAGAACGGGTAGTGATGATGGCTCCGTTTTCTGCCGAAGACGCCGCTGCCGCGATAAACAGCTTGAAAGCGGCCCGTCTTCTCAAGGGTTTTAGAGGGACCCCACCCCTCCATGGCAAAGGCCTAGCGGACACAGCGTCAGCGCTTTCACAGATTGCCTGGATTTTTCAGGATGATTTAGACGAACTGGAGATTAATCCCGTCCTCGTCGGGATAAGCCGCGCCGTCGCGGTTGACGTTCTTCTTCAGACCGGGAGAACCGATTCCGGTCATCAAGGTTGATGTGCTGGGCTTGATTCCGGTCAAAGGATCAACGCAAAGAGGCCCTTAAGTACGCCCAAAAGTGCGAAACACGCCGAATATTCATGGCGTCTCCATACTTGAACCGCAACAAGCGACTGTGCAGCTTCATTCATCAGAACTGGCACAGTCGCTTGTTGCGGTTCAAGTATGGAGACGCCATGAATATTCGGCGTGTTTCGCACTTTTGGGCGTACTTAAGGGCCTCTTTGCGTTGAT
>JBCDCU010000005.1:0-31840 GCA_039181265.1 Pseudomonadota bacterium
AGCTTAAAAAATATCCTTTACACTCACAGCGGGTGTGTTTATCACCCGTCTGTGGTTGATGGGTCCGCATTCACCATAACGCTACAAAAACACGCCCGTGTCGTCGACCAGCGAATTGAAGTTCATCAGCATTTCGAAAGGGATTTCGATACCCTCGTCGATTGCAAGCTCTGCCGCGAAAGAGAGGGTTTCGAGGTCCTCAAGAAGTTCCACACGCACGAGCACGCTCGATTGCAATGTTGCAAGGTGCCACGTGGTATCGCGCGGATGGTCAACATCGTCGATGTGATCGCTTTTGTTGGCCGCTTCTCTAATCAGCGAGGTGATGTGCTCCTGCATGGTGTGTTCCGATGCTGACCCATTCTCACAAATAGTCTGACATAGAATAGCGACGCCCCAAGTGTTGTATGACACACGGTGTGCGCGGCGGGTGCGGCTTGCAGAGGGTGAGAACACTTCCCACCTACTTAATGAAGGCTATGAACCAGCAATCAGGGGAGGGACTGCAATGTTCGAAATCACCAAACCTTCGGCAAACCGTGTCGACCTTCATGTGAGCGGTGCGATCGGTTCAGACACGATGCGTGAAGCGCTCGATGATCTTATCGCAAAGTCGGAAGGTGTCGAAAATGGCCGGATGCTCTACACAATCCCGGAGATGGCCTGGCCAAGCCTTGGAGCCATTGGAGTTGAAATGGCGCGCTTGCCAAAGCTCTTCGGATTGCTTGGAAAGTTCGACCGCTGTGCGGTTTTGACCGACGCTGCCTGGCTCAGAACGGCGGCAGAGGTCGAAGGGAAACTCTTTCCAGGTATCGAGATCAAGGGTTTCGGGCTAACAGAGGTTGAAAAGGCGGAGGCCTGGCTCGCTGAGACCGGGTGAGGGGCGGCGAGACACGTGGTTTTTGTAATGCTCGGGCTTCAGAGATGCGAAGGGCCTCCGAACCATTTTTGAGGGCTTGACCCAGGACAGCATCCGTCTCCTGTCTTTAGCTGTGCGATTATTCCGCACCCCACCTCACTCAAGCCGGTCCGGCAGGCCCTTGCCATTGTTCCACCAGCGGTTGGGATTGTCGCTCTTCGGATCATAGGCCGCGCGGCTTGCCCAATCCTCTCGCACGAAAATCACCGGCTCTTCGTAATGGTGAGCATGGATGATCGCATCCATTACCTTGGCGAGCTGATCGAGGTCGCGCTCTATGGAGATCTTCAGTTCCACCATCGGATATGTCTCGGTCGATCCCGCCTGAAAGCCTGGAACATGGCTTGTTGTGGTCGAGTTCGGTTCGGGCTGCGCCGTTTCCTTGCCAACTGCCGAAATACTGGCATTGCGCTGATAGCGTCCGAAACTGAGGGGATGAACCTTCATGACTTCGTCGAGGATTCGGTCGGTATCTTCAGGAAGTGTCTGTACTTCCACGGTAAAAACCGGCACAAGAGTACCGGACTTTGCGTCATAGTCGCTCAAATCGCTCATCGTTGCCCCTATAATGTTCTTTGTATGTTCTAGTCTATTTCGTAAGAAAAAACAATTGAAAAAGCCCCAAACACCAACGCATGTCGGACAACGCGAACCCTTGAACCGACGTTAATACACACATTCACGCGCCTCAAAACGCAATCCTGCGGACTTGGTATTAACTGCCATTGCGATAACGTCGATATGGCCTAAGTCTTAGAAAAAACCGGCAATCGGGAAAGGTTTGGCCCCATGACGATCGCACCAAAAGATAAACCCTGGCCCGACATACCGTTCGAGCCTTGGGTGAAAACGCATGATGCGCTTCATCTTTGGAGCCAGATCATCGGTAAATACCGTCTCGCGCTCACACCCTGGATGATCCATTCCTGGCACGCGACGCTTTACATCACACCACGCGGGCTCACCACCGGTCCGATCCCGAACGGGGCGGATCAGACCATACTGACGCTCGATCTCTGCGATCATATTTTCATTGCTGAGACGACTGGTGGCCGCCGTGAGGCGTTCGCGCTCGAAGCCATGAGTATCGCTGAATTCCACCGCCGGGTCGCTTATGCTGTTGAGGGGCTCGGCCAGACGTTCGCAATTCATGGAAGCCCGAATGAAATCAAAGATGCGGTCCCTTTCGTGAAGGACACCGTGGAGCGCCCTTATGACCGGGACGCCGTTGAACGGTTTCATGCAGCCCTTATCCGCATTGAATCAGTCTTTTCGCGCTTTCGCACGTCATTCCTGGGCAAATCATCACCGGTTCATCTCTTCTGGGGCTCGTTCGATCTTGCCGTTACTCGTTTTTCAGGTCGCGAAGCGCCGCCCCATCCAGGCGGGGTTCCGAACCTTCCCGATAGCGTGACGCGCGAAGCCTATTCCCATGAAGTCTCCTCCGCCGGGTTCTGGGCAGGTGCAGGCGCTGGCGAGCCGATGTTTTATTCTTACTGTTATCCAACGCCGGATGCATTCTCGGGTCATCCCGTCTTCCCGGAAGCAGCTTATTGGAGCAAGGACCTCGGCGAGTTCCTTCTGCCCTATGAGGCCGTACGCAGGTCAGACGATCCGGAAGAAACGCTTCTTCATTTCCTGCAATCCACCTATGAGGCGGCCGCAATCACTGGTAAATGGGATCGCGCGGCGCTTGAATGCGCGCTCGGCGAACCGGGTGTCCCACGTATAGCGCCCCAATAGAAGGAACCGATCTTATGGCAGCAGAGACTATTTCAATCACGCTGGAAGACGGCGACAGCAAAGGGCGCTATGTGGCAGTGGTTGATGGCCATGACGAGCCGGGTGAACTGACATTTTCCAAGGCCGGCAGCACGATGATCATTGTCGATCATACGGGTGTTCCCGACAGTCTGCGCGGCCTTGGTGTCGGTGCTGCCCTTGCCGCGCGTGTCGTTGCGGATTCGCGGGAAAAAGGTTTGAAAATCATGCCTCTCTGCCCGTTTTTCAAAGCACAAGCCTTGAAGCATCCCGACTGGCATGATGTGGTGAACGTTTGATGGCCGAGGGCTCAGCTCCACTGCAGCCCGCGCAATCGGCTTTCATCCGGTCACACCAAATGGAATACGGGAATGAAGATCACCTTTGCAGGATCGGGTGACGCGTTTGGAAGCGGCGGGCGGTTTAACACCTGTTTTCATGTGAGTCACGAAACGGGCACATTTTTGATTGATTGCGGCGCGTCTTCCATGATTGCGCTCAAAGCCCAAAACCTTGATCCGAATGCAATCGACGCGATCCTGATCACCCATTTTCACGGCGATCATTTCGGCGGCATTCCTTATTTTATGCTCGATGCGCAATTCTTTTCAAAACGGCGCAGGCCGCTTTCAATCCTCGGCCCGGAAGGTCTGGAAGACTGGTACTCTCGCTTCATGGAAACAACTTTTCCGGGTTCTTCCCGGGTGAATCCAAAATTCGATCTCGCCTTGCGGGAGCTTTCACCCGGAGACACCGTGAATCTCGGCGATGTGAAGGTGACAACTGCCCGTGTGCGCCACGGCAAGCCGGAAGGCCCGTTTCATGCCTACCGGATCGAAGCGGAGGGCAAAATCATTGCTTACACAGGTGACACGGAATGGACCGATGCTTTGATCGATATCGGCCGAAACGCCGATCTCATGATCGCGGAAGCCTATTTCTATGAGAAGAAGGTCCCGCTTCATCTCGATTTGAAAACGCTGGAAGAAAAGCTTTCTTTGATTCAGCCGAAGCGTCTCATCCTGACCCATATGAATGACGACATGCTGTCGCGCGCGGGAGCACTTTCCCACGAATGCGCCTATGATGGTCTGACCGTAGAGGTCTAACCGCACAGAGATCGATCCACGCATTATTGATCGAGCGCAAGGACATTTGCCGAATTCCCACGTAGAATCCCTGAGTTTCAATGCCGGAAGAGCCCTTGGAAAGGGTGTCGGAAAGGCGGATGATGACGCTCGATCTTTTTTGTTATGTGTTTGCCCCGAATTACGCTTTCAGGCGGGCAGCCCTTCCTGCACTGAAAGAACGGTTCCCGTATGGCTGGGAAGAGATCTGGGCACAGACCCTGCGCTGGCAAAGGCGGCTCAGGCCAAACCGTCCGCGTCATACTCTTTCGGTCAATATGATGATGCGGCAGATGGAGTGGAACCTTGCGCTTTACCGCGCACTTAAGGATCACCGGCTTCCACTAAACGAAGCAGGGCCGATCACAGAGGAGATCGGCATGAAGGTCTACCGCCCTTCGCCCGCTTTTCTCTACGCCGTGTCGCGGTTGAGAAGCGCAAAGCGGGGACCGCGCGTCAAATGGGTCCTCGGTATCCTGACCGGCTATTTCTTCTCCGCTCCCTTCATCCACCGGCACAGAAAGCCGGGGGAGGGTGAAGTGGTCGCCTTCGATGTGACGCGCTGCCCGCTTGCCGATTATTTCGAGACGATGGGCTCACCCGAAGCGACACCCTATGGCGCGTGTAACCTCGATTATGGTGCGGCGGAAACATTCGGAGTCGATCTTGTGCGCTCGCAGACAATTGCGGATGGGTCCGCCTATTGCGACTTCCGCTGGCGTTTCAAGGGGCAGCAGCAGCGCTCATCCTATCGTTCGTCATAATAAGGCCCGCTGCGGTTGCCGGTTCAACATCGTCCACATTTCGTCTTATTCCAAGAGCCGGGTTCCTAGCCGCGATCTGATGTCATCGCTGCGGTGAGCTGTGCGAGCGCTTCGGCCATCAGATCCTGCTGTTGCGGCGTCAGAGTGGCGATCAGATCTTCGAGATGTTGTCTTTGAAGCTTTGCGGCTTCGCGGGACGTTGCCTCGCCCTTCTCGGTCAAAGCGACGAGTTTCGACCGCCTGTCGGTTGGATGCGGGCTTCGTTTGACCAATCCATCCAGTTCAAGCGCATCAACAAGTGTCGTGATGTTGCGTTTGGTGACCGACAATCGGTCTGCGAGCTCCACCATCGAACTCGGTTGCGCCTGACGCAGCGCCTGCAGGATCTGAAACCGGGCGGGAGACAAGTCGATCTTCGCAGTCCCCTCCCGGAGGAAGCGAAGAAATGGCGGCACGAATTCACAAAGAGCGTCAGCCGGAGAAGTTGTCACTTGCGAACCTCAAAAAGTTTACATATACACAATGTTGAAATACACCGCGCACAGGTCTTAAAAGGGGTAACCGATGACCGAGACTGATGCAAATTGGACTGTCATTACAGGGTCTACGGGTGGTATTGGGAGCGAGATTGCCAAACAACTCGCATCCGAAGGCAAGGATCTGATCCTGGTCAATCGATCTGAAGCAAAATCGCAATCGCAGAAGACTGAACTTCTTTCCATCAATCCATCTTTGAAGATTGAAATCATCATCGCGGATCTCATGGATACGGCTGAGATCGAGGCGGCGATTGACACGATTTATCGTCTGCCCGGGCGCATCGACACGCTTTACAACAATTCAGGGGTTCTGACCGCGCAAAAAGAACTGAGCGCGCAGGGCTTTGAATCACAATTCGCGGTGAACGTGCTGGCCAGGTATCACCTGACAATGGGCCTTGTTGGAAAAATGGCGCGGCCGTTGGGTCAGACACCCGCGATGGTCGTAGTCTTTTCATCAAGCGCTGTGAATGCACAAAAGACATTGAAACTGAATGACCTCGCAAGACCCGACAAAGTGGGCGGATTGATGAGCACTTATGGACAGACAAAATTGGCGGCGACAGCGCTTGCGCCGGCCCTGAGTGAGAGGCTTGCGGAAGACAATATCCTGATCCGCGCGATTGATCCGGGCGCGACCAGAACCGCGATGACCACGAGCGGAAATACAGCGATGCCGAAACCGCTGCAATGGCTCGCGCCCCTTTTGTTCAGCGCGCCGGACAAACAGGCAGCGAAGATCATTGCCAGCGCAGATCCGGACGCGTTCAACGGACGCTCCGGTCTGTTTGTTGCAAACCGGAAAATCAGAGCGCTGCCGAAGCCGGTTGCAAACGAAGGCACCCAGAGAGATTTGATCGCGTTGTTGGACGAAGCATTGAACGGTGAGGAAGGGAGCGCGATGTGATTGGCACATAAAACCAGCGCCCCGCATTCCGATAGGCTATTTTTTTACCCAATCCCAATCCCATCAATCGGGAAATGTGTAAGCCGTCGGAATATCCCACGCTTCCGCGAATTTGCCGCCGACGATCCGCCACACAACGACCGCATCCACAACCGTCTCAACGCCCGCAATCTTCATCGTATCGCGTACATGGGTGACGACGAGTTCCTCGCCCGCGGTCGTAATCGATAAAGGCTCGACCCTAAACGACCCGGCGGTCTTTCCGGCGAGAGCCGCGAAGAAGCGTTTCAGACCCTCGAACCCAGTGTAATCACCCTCAAGATCCGGCAGATTGGGGTTGATGTAATGCCACACAAAGGTCTCGGCGAACCGCTGCTCCGAGGCGTCAAGGTCGCGTGGGTCGAGCATTTTCATCAAAGCAATATTCGGATGGTCCTGCGTCATGATTGATCCGATCGATCGTTAAAAAAGAAGACGCCTCAAGGGGATAGTGTCTCTTTTGCCGCGGGATCCGTCATTGACGTGCATCAACGTCACCGTACCTCTCCGTAGGTAGAATTCCGACTGAACGTCTCATGAAACAAATTAGTCGGGGAACCATCATGTGCAGATTTATGCTTGCGGCGATTGCGCTCGGCATCGCCGTCTCGCCGCTTCAGGCGGCAGAAGAAAGAGAGCCCTTCGATTTGAACGGCGACCGATTTATGGCCGGATCGGCACCCATCAATAAAACCACCGGCGCTGACGACCTCTTTATGGCGGGTGCGACGGTCAGAAGCGAAGTGGCGATTGAAGGGTCGGCGCATCTTGCGGGCCGCAAGATCGTCGTCTCGGGTGCAATTGGCGGCGATGCCTATGCCGCTGGAATGGATGTAACCGTCAACAAACCGGTCGCGGGCGATGCGACGCTTGCTGGCTATAATGTCGATGTCACTGATGTTGCGGGCGATCTCAGAATTTCCGGCGCGAACCTTACGATCGCCGGGCCGGTTTCCGGTACCGCACTGATTTCGGGAAGGGACGTCAGGATTTCTTCCGTCCTTAGCGGCGATGTCCGCATGACCGCGAAAAAGATTGCGTTCGATGATGGTGCCAGGATCGACGGCAGGCTCACGCTTTTTGAAGAAAAGCCGGGTACGATCGAAATCCCGGAAAGCGTGATTTCTTCCGACCGGATCGAGCGCATGCAGGCGACAGGCTGGTCGGCGACGCGTGTTTTGACGTTTGACAGCTTCGCGAGGGCCTTTCTCGGCTTTCTGATCGGCATTGTCACCGTCGCGGCCGTTGCGTCTCTCATCGCGGCCCTTGTACCGGGACGGCTTGCGGATCTCCGGCGCTCCATTCTGGCGAGACCTTGGCGGACACTCTTCTACGGGCTTTTGACCGAGTCGATGATCATCGGCGCGACGCTCATTCTCTTTATTTCCGTGATTGGCCTGCCACTCGCACCAGCTGCCGTGCTTCTTGCGCTGATTGCGGTTTTTGCAGGCTATGTGGTGGCGTCTTATGCGGTCGGTGTCGGTTTGCTCATGGCAATCGGACGCTCTGAACCGGCAAGCTTTGGTGCACGGGCGCTGGCAGCAGGCGTGGGCGCGCTTACGGTTGGAATAATCGCGCTCATTCCGCTGATTGGCTGGGTCGTTGTCATGGCCGTGGCGCTCACAGGCGTTGGTGCCATCGCGCTTCGTCTCTTCCGCCCGAAATTCTTCGCCGCGACCTAAAGAAGGCCGATCTGAAATCGGGATCGGCGGCGTGGGCCCGCCGATCATCTCCAATTCCAAAAACAACCTAAGTTTAGATGCCCCGCTGCGTGAATCACAGGAGGCTCGAAATGGCCGAGACTGACACACACCATTGGGACGCCATCGTTATCGGCTCCGGAATGGGCGGAATGTCCGCCGCCGCCGCCTTGTCGAAGGTCGGCAATAAGGTGCTGATGCTTGAGCAGCACCAGACGCTCGGCGGTCTGACGCACAGCTTTTCCCGCAATGGCTTCACATGGGATGTCGGCGTCCATTATCTGAGCGGCTTCGCGCCGGAAGATCGCATGCGTGCGCTCCTTGACTGGTTATGCGACACGCCGATCGACTTCGAACCGTTAGGGGCCATTTACGACACCATCCATGTTGGATCGTCCGAGCCGCTGCCGCTCTCCCGTCCCTATGAAGCGCAGGAACGGGATCTCAAGGATCGGTTTCCCGGTGAGGTGAAGGCGATAGAAGCCTGGACGCAGGCGCTGCACGAAGGCCGGGAGGCGATGCTCAAAATCTTCCCGACGCGTGCCATGCCGGATCTCGCAGGCGATGCGCTCGACTGGTGGAACCGGAATGCGATCCAAAAATGGTGCGCCCGCACGACCAAGGAAGTCATCGACGATCTCACCGATAATCCCGAGCTTGCAGCTGTGATGGCCGCGCAATGGGCCGATCACGGCGGACGGCCGAGCAAGGCGAGCTTTGCTATGCACGCTTTGATTTCCGCGTCATTTCTCCAGAGCGGGTCCTGGTATCCTGTTGGCGGCAGTGCTGCCTTCGCCGGGCATATTGTCCCGACCATCGAGAAAGCCGGCGGTGAGGCCCGCGCGGGCGCGCGCGTGACATCGCTTGTGTTTGATGGCGACACGGTGGTTGGAGTGAGGACAGACGACGGCACCGAATTTCGGGCCGACGCGGTGATATCCGATATCGGCGCGCGTGAGACGATTGATGGCCTTTTGGGCGAGGAGAGGGGACATGAAGACTGGATCGCGGAGATCCGGGCGCTTCCCTCCAGCATCGCGCATTTCACCCTTTTTCTCGGCTTCGAAGGGAACATCGAGGCAGCTGGCGCAACACGGGCAAACCATTGGCTTTTCCCGACAGGCGATGTTGACCGTCTCTGGACGGATGCACCGGAGGGTGACCCGCCCTGCATGACTGCCTGTTTTGGTTCGCTCAAGAACCCGGCGCACGAGCCGGGTCCAAAGCAGAAGCATATGGGCCAGTTGCTGGTTTGGGCCGATTGGTCCACGGTCGCAAAATGGGCAGGCCAAGCATCTGCTGAGCGCGGAGACGATTACGTTGATTTCAAACAGCGGGTGGAAGAAACGTTGATGGCCGCTTATGCGCGCTACTTTCCGGACCTTGCGAAGCTCGTCGTTTATCGTGAACTCGCAACACCGCTTTCCACTATCGCCTTTACCGGCCATCGCGAGGGCGCGTTCTATGGCCTCGATGGGACGCCCGAGCGTGTCACATGCGATGCCCTGCGCGCAAAGACGCCCGTCCCGGGTCTCTTCTTTGCCGGACAGGATGTGGCAAGCCCCGGTATTCCCGGCGCACTCTGGGGCGGTCTTCTGGCTGCGGCGAGTGTCGATCCACGCGTATTTCGCCATTTCCGGCGGTGAGGCTCTTCGGCCATCCATGAGTGGGCAGCAAGTGACCTTTGAGGATTCGGCCGCGGAGATCTCACAGATGATGCGCTGTAACGGACGGCTCCTCTCTAATACTCGACTGACCGCCTAAGTAAGACGCCGAATTAACCGCTCTCGGGTACATATTCTTGATAGTCTTCAAACTCCCAGAACATATATCTTGAGAGTTTTAAGGCCACCTCATGCCATGTTTCGCCATGGGTGTTGGCAACCAGATCCTCAACGATTTTCATGAAACCCGGCTCATCATATTCATTCATGAAAATGATGTGACGGGCAAAGACGGGTGAGTGAGATTCGTTTTCGGAAAACCATTTCGGTGAACAGACCTGAAAGCTGAAAATCTCGCCGCCGATCCCATTCTCCGGACCGATGGTGGCATCTGCGCCAATGCAGAAATTGGTGACGTCATCGGGCCAATATTCTGAAAATTCGCCACCGACCATTGAGAAATATCTGACTTTGCCCCGCATCTAGTCGAGCCCCTGTACCTTTCGGATCTCCGCTCATTGGTGATCGCTTATCCACTATCTGAAATGACTCAGGTTTAGCCTAGACTTGATCTTTCTGGAACAGGCCCAGCCCGCCTCCATTAGACAGCTTTTGAAACATTGCCTCTCCTGCGCTCCACGAACAAAAAGCCCGCGCCATGGTTGGGTTTCCGGCGCGGGTTGGGCTGAAGCTCGGCGGTAGCGAGGCTTCATGGGATCAGTGCTTCATGGGCTCAGGCATATTGCGCGAGGCCGTAACCAAGCGACCAGTTCTCTTTCGAGACTTCGACAAGGCTGATGAGCAGATCTTCCGAGCGAAGGCCGGGATTATCGCCGAGCAAGTCTGCCATCCGTTTGTAAAACGCCTTCTTCTGCTCAAGGCTTCTTGTGTTGTTTGCCGTGACCTGAATGAAGACGGCGTCCTCGCTTCTTGGCACATCAAGATAGGTGGCGCTGCAGCGAAAGTCTGCGGCGTCATGCTCGCTCAAGGTCATAAACTGATCGTCCTCCGGTACGTCGAACGTTTCACGCATCGCCTGATAGACGCCGTCGAAGATCGCCTGTTTGTAGGCGTCGGATTTTCCTTTGCGCAGCGAGACGCGGATGAGGGGCATGATCAGTCCTTTCAATCGGGTTGGCTTTTCTTTCGTTTGAAGATAAAGATTTAGAAATGAAATAGATAATGATAGCTAAGATGAGAAATCGAAATGACGGATCGGCCCCTGGATCTCGATGCCGTTCTGGCCTTCGTCCGGATCGCTGAGCTTGGAAGTTTCACGCAGGCAGCTGAAGCAACGGGAACGACGCAGTCGGCCGTCAGCCTCAAACTGAAGCGGCTTGAAGAGCGCTTGGGGTGCAAATTGATCGAGCGCACGCCCCGTTATGTGGAATTGTCGGCCCGCGGGTCCATTTTTCTCAATCATGCCCGTCAGCTTTTGGAAGTTCACGACCGCGCTTTCATTGAACTCTCCAAATCCCGCCAACGCCTCACTATCGGTATCAGTGACCATGTTGCAGGCCCGGACCTTCCGGCCCTGATTGCGCGCATGAACGCGCAGGATCCGCATGTGGTGATCGAGCTTCAGATCGGATCAAGCGCTGATTTGCTGAAGCGGTTTGACCGCCGGGAATTCGATACGGTGATTGTTCGAAAAACCGTCGAAAGAGAGGACGGTGTCGTTCTTGCCGAAGACCGGTTCGGATGGTTCGCGGCGCCCGGCTGGCATTATAGGGAAGGGGAGCCGTTGCCGATTGCCACCATGCCCGAACCCTGCGGTGTTAGAACGATGGCCTGTGAATTGCTCGATCAGGCCGGGATCAAATGGGCTGAGATCTTCGTCGGCGGCGGCGTTGCAGCCGTCAGCGCGGCAGTCATGGCAGAGCTTGGTATTGCCGCCCTTGCGCGGCGCATGTTGCCGTTCGGTGCTGTTGATGTCGGCGCTCGATTGGGCCTTCCGGATCTACCGCGTTCACCGATCCTGCTTCACACAAGGGTCAATGACGGCCATCCGCAAAACGTTTTGAAAGCCCTTACCGCCGGATTTAAAAGCGCGGCGCAAAACTAGGCGTTACCTACCGCATCCGACACTTGCCATCCCCTTATGGCGTGCCGAAGCCGCCGCCGCCGGGTGTCATCATCTCGAACGCATCGCCTGCATTAAGATCGCATTCATCGTTTCCTTTGAGCCGGATCCGTTCGCCATCCTCGCGGACGATCCAGTTCTCGCCGACGGCCCCTTTGCCACCGCCTGCCATGCCATGGGCTTGTGTCACCCGATGGCACGAAAGCGTTGTCACTTTCACGGGTTCGCGGAAGCGGATCTTCCTGATAATACCTTCGCCGCCCTGCCATTCACCCCGGCCGCCCGAGCCCTTTCGGATCGCGAAAGTCTCGACGCGCACGGGAAAGCGTTTTTCAAGAACTTCAGGGTCCGTCATCCGCGTATTCGTCATATGGACCTGAACGGCATTGGCGCCGTCAAAGCCCGGACCGGCTCCGGACCCGCCGCAGATCGTCTCGTAATTCTGGAAACGGTCATTGCCCCAGACGAAGTTGTTCATCGTTCCCTGTGAGCCTGCAATCACGCCGAGCGCGCCAAGAAGGCAATCGCATATCGATTGGCTCACTTCCGTATTGCCGGAAATGACCGCTGCAGGATAGCGCGGATTGAGAAGGGTTCCCTCTGGCGCAATGATCTTGAGCGGCTTCATGCAGCCCTCATTGAGCGGGATATCCTTGCCGGTCAGTAGCCGGAAGACATAAAGGACGACGGCATGGCAGATCGCGACCGGCGCGTTGTAATTGCCGGTGTCTTGCGGCGAGGTGCCGGTAAAGTCGATCAAAGCCTCACCGGCCTCATGGTTGACTGAGATGGCGACCTTGATCTGAAGCCCTTCATCGAGTGGATAGGCGAAACAGCCGTCCTTGAGCGTCCCGATAACCTGTCTCACCGAGGCTTCGGCGTTCGCCTGAACGTGCTTCATATAGGCAAGGACCACGTCCGTCCCGAAGGTATCGATCATCCGGTGGACTTCCTGAATGCCGGTCGCGTTTGCCGCGATCTGAGCTTCAAGATCGGCCATGTTCTCATCGACATTGCGGCAGGGATAAGGACCGGATGACAGAAGCGCGCGGACGTCCTCCTCGCGCAAGGTCCCGCCATCGACGAGCTTGAAATTGTCGATGACGATGCCTTCTTCCTCGATATGGGTGCTGTCAGGCGGGGCGGAGCCTGGGGTACGCCCGCCAATATCGGCGTGGTGGCCGCGCGATCCCACATAAAAGAGGATCGTCTCGCCCTTCCTGTCAAAGACGGGCGTGATCACAGAAACATCCGGAAGGTGGGTTCCGCCATTATAGGGATTGTTCAGCATGAAACTGTCGCCGGGTTTCATCTGACCGGCATTCATTCGTGCAATGGCGCGCACGCTGTCGCTCATGGAACCGAGATGGACCGGAACATGGGGCGCGTTGGCGACGAGCCCGCCGGTGCTGTCAAAAAGCGCGCAGGAAAAATCGAGCCGCTCCTTGATGTTGACCGAATAGGCGGTGTTGGCGAGTGTCGCCCCCATCTGATCGGCAATCGACATGAAGAGATTGTTGAAGACTTCAAGCATGATCGGATCGGCGTCCGTACCGATTGCCGCTTTGCGCGCGATTTCTTCAAAGCGCTCCAGAATGAGGTTTCCGAAGCGGTCTATCGTTCCTTGCCATCCGGGTTCGATCATATTCGTGCCGGTCGGTTCTACGATGATTGCAGGGCCGCGGACGCGCTTTCCGGCACCAAGGTTTGTCCGGTCATAAAGGGGGACAGTCTGTCTTTCGCCGTTGAGGAAAACGGGGACGGATGCCAACTCTGCGTCATCTGAGGCGCGAGGCGATGTTTTGGCGGTGGAGACGGTTTCGGTGCCGCCGACGGCCTCAACGCTCACCATATCGTAGATGAGCTCGCGGTTGGGCGATGAAAAACCGAAGCGTTTTTGATGAACCGCATCGAAGGCAGCGGCCATGGCAACAACCGGACCGAACGGAACTTCCAGCGTTTGATGCGATCCGGCATAGCGAAGATGGACCGTCCGCGTCACAGTGATCGCGCACATCGGAACACCCTGTTCATAGACCTCGGCGCGGACCTTTGCTTCGAGCTTTGAGAGGAGCGCCTCGGCTTCCTCGGTGTTTTCGAGCGGGTGCTCGAACTGCTCTTCCTTGATCGCGCGGATTTCGGCAAGCCCCATGCCATAGGCTGAAAGAACACCTGCGAAGGGGTGAATGAAGACACGTTTCATGCCGAGCGTATCAGCGATGAGGCAGGCGTGCTGGCCACCGGCACCGCCAAAGCAATTGAGCGTATAGTCGGTGATGTCATAGCCGCGCTCGACCGAGATCTTCTTGATGGCGTTCGCCATGTTTTCAACCGCAATCCTGAGAGAGCCTTCCGCCGTTTCTTCCGCGCTGAGGGGCGGTTGTCCGGTGGCGTCCGCAATCTCTTCGGAAAGCGCAATGAAAGCTCGACGGACGGCCTCAACATCGAGCGGCTCATCCGCATTCGGTCCGAAGACGGACGGAAAATGATCCGCGCTGATCTTTCCGAGAAGAAGATTACAGTCGGTGACAGTGAGCGGACCGCCCCGGCGATAGCACGCAGGGCCCGGATTGGCGCCCGCACTTTCCGGCCCGACCTGATATCGGCCGTCCCGGAAGCTCAGGATCGAGCCGCCGCCTGCCGCCACCGTATGAATGTTCATCATCGGCGCGCGCATGCGAACCCCGGCGACTTCGGTCTCAAAGGAGCGCTCATAATCACCGGCAAAGTGACAGACATCCGTGGACGTCCCGCCCATATCAAAGCCGATCAGCTTATCGAAACCGGCCTCTTGCGCGGTTTTCACCATGCCGACGACACCGCCCGCCGGGCCGGAGAGGATCGAGTCCTTGCCCTGAAAGAGGTTCGCCTCCGTGAGCCCGCCATTCGATTGCATGAAGAAGATGCGCTCGCACGCCTTTCCGCCACCATCAAGTGCACTCGCCACCTGATCGACATAGCGCCTCAGGATCGGTGAGAGATAGGCATCGACCACCGTAGTATCGCCCCTTCCGATGAGCTTAATGAGCTTCGATGTTGCATGGCTCGTGGAGATTTGCGTGAAGCCGATCTCTTTTGCGATTTTTGCTGCAGCAACCTCATGAACCGGGTTGAGATAAGAATGCATCAAGGCAATGGCGACGCTTCGAAGACCCGCATCAAAGGCGTTTTGAAGAGCGGACCGGACGGCATCTTTATCGAGCGCTTCAACGACGTGGCCCTCGGCATCAAGCCGCTCGGGCACTTCGTTCACCCGGGCATAAAGAAGCTCCGGCAGCTCGATCTTGAGGTCGAAGAGCTTTGGACGATTCTGATAGCCGATCCGAAGAAGATCCTTGAAGCCTTTCGTAATCAGAAGAAGCGTCGGATCGCCTTTACGTTCCAGAAGCGCATTGGTGGCAACGGTCGTTCCCATCTTCACCGCTTCGATTGAGTGCGGTGGGATCGGCGCATCTTTTGATAAGCCCAGGAGATCGCGTATGCCTTCGACTGCGGCGTCCTTGTAATTCTCCGGATTTTCCGAAAGGAGCTTATGGGTTTTCAGCGACCCGTCCGGCGCACGGGCGACAATGTCGGTAAAGGTTCCGCCGCGATCGATCCAAAACTGCCACATGGCATATCTCTCCTTCATCACCGGCTTTGATCGGTGTTCAACTCAATTGTCAATTTTCAAGGTTTGAAACCGGTTTCCGGTCCCTCAGCCGTAAACGAGCGAGGGAAGCCAGAGCGCGATTTCGGGAAAGGCCAAGAGGAGGGCAACCATTGCGAACATGGTGCCGACGAAGGGAAGCGCGCCCTTCATCACATCCAGCATCTCCCCTTTGCCACGCACCGCCTGAACCACATAGAGATTGATCCCGATCGGCGGCGTGATGAGCGCCGTTTCCAAAAGCACCATCAAAAGAATTCCGAACCAGACCGGATCGTAGCCAAGCCCGACCACAATCGGCGTGATCAAGGGGGCTGTCACAAGAAGCATGGAGAGCGTCTCCATGAAACAGCCGAGAAAGATCAGAAGCGCGACGATGATGAGTAGGGTTTGGAACGGAGATAACCCAAGCCCGGTGACGAAATCGGCAAGCGCCTGCGTGAGACCGGTGACGGAGAGAACGAAATTCAGGAACACGGCGGCGAGAATGATCAGCATGATCATGGCGGTCGTCCGCATCGTTCCCTCAACGGCTGCCTTCATCATCGTGAGCGTGAGTTTGCCGTTAAGAGCGGCAAGCGCCATCGCTGCGACAACACCAAGGGAGGCTGCCTCCGTCGGGGTCGCGATCCCGGCATAGATCGACCCGACAACGACAAGAAAGATGCCAACCGGTGGGATGAGGGCTGGAAGGGCGCCGAGCCGCTCCGCCCAATCGGCTTGAACCCGCTCGCCACCCCATCCGGCGCGCGCTTTGCACAAGATCACCACCGTCACCATGAAGAGGAGGGCCAGAAGAAAACCCGGAATGAAACCGGCGAGATAAAGTTCCGGCACCGAGGTATCGGTCAGGAGGCCATAAAGGATGAGATTGATCGAGGGCGGGATCAGGATGCCAAGCGTGCCGCCAGCTGCAATGGTGCCGAGGAAGAGCGGTTCGTTGTAGCCGCGCTTCTTGATCTGCGGGATCGCGATTGTGCCAATCGTTGCGGCGGTTGCAACGGATGAGCCCGATGTGGCGGCAAAGAGCGCTGATGATCCAACATTGGAATGCATCAGTCCGCCCGGCAACCAGCCGAGCCATTTGACGATGCCTTCATACATTTTTTCGGTGATCCCGGCGCGGAGCAGGATCTCGCCAAGGAGAACAAACATCGGGATTGCGACGAGAAGAAAATCCGTGCCGGTCTGCCAGACCATGTCGCCGAGCGCTCTATGAAGCGGCATCGGGCTGTCGAGAAACTGGATCGTGAGGCCAAGCCAGCCGAGCGAAGCGGCAATCGGAACGGCAAAGGCGATGAGTGCGACCAGAATGAGGAGCGGTTTGACGACCATCAGACGGTCTCCTCTTCAACCTGTTCGTCGAGCGTCTTCGCGCCGATCAGGTGTTCCGCGTGTTTGATGTCGCGTCTCGCGAGCGCGAGGAGGGCCGCCAGAATGACGAGGACTGAGCAAAACAGAAAGAAGACCCAGCCGAAGAGCCACGGCACCTGCGGGAAGACGAGAGGTGTTCTGAGCGGCGTGATCGAATGGGAATTGTGGGTGATTGTATCGCCTACCAATTGCCAGGCCATGACCGTCACAATGCCGGTAAAGCCTGCAAGTAGAATAATCCCGACGAAATCCGCGACAAGCTTCAGCCAGGCAGGAAAGAGGTTATAGGCGGCATCGACCCGGATATGGGCGCGCTCAAAAAGCGCATAGGCGAAACCGAACGTCGTCGCGATCCCGAAGGCATAGCCGGATAATTCGTCCGCACCCCCAAGACTGATGTTGAAGAGTTTGCGCAAGATCACTTCCACGGTCACCAAAAGGGCCGAGAGGATGATCAGGGTCCCGCCGATCCAGACAAGGATCCGGCTGAACTGTTCCGATATTTTGAGGAGATAGGTCATCGCGATCTTGAAAATGGGGCAGCGCAAAGGCTGCCCCGTTTGTGCGTCTGGGAGGGCTTAGTTGGTCTTGGCTTCAAGGCCGAGAATGGACCCAACGGTCTCGTTCCACTTTGCCGCGCAGTCTTTGCCGCAGCGTTCCGCCCAACGGGCGAGAATGACGTCGTTTGCAACCTTGTCGCGGGCTTTAAGATCGGCTTCAGTCGGCTCGACAAGCTTCATGGCACCCGGTTCGCCGATATCGCATTTGCCGCCGGTAATGCAGGAGATTGCGATATCGTCTTCCGTTGCGGTTTCCGCCCACATGCGTTCGTTGAGGGCTGCGATTTCTTTTTCAAGCGTTGCTTTCTGGGTGTCGGAAAGCGTGTTCCATTTGTCGAGGTTCATCGCCCCGAAAGCGAGGCCCCAGCCGACGCGCAGCGTATAGGCGTGGGTCGCGACCTGATGCCATTTCGCCTTATAGGCGGACATGGTGCCGGTGATGCCGCAATCGACGACGCCTTTTTCTAGCGCCGGGATCACTTCTGCGAAGGGAACGGTGACCGAGGTCCCCCCGACACCTTCAACGAAATCGCCGAGCGTTGTTGAATAGACGCGGATTTTCTTGCCGTTCAAGTCCGCCAGGCCGTTCACTTCCGCATTGCACCAGAGTGTCTGGCTCGGAAACGGATAAAGCATCATCAGCTTGGCGTTGTAGGTTTCCGCGAAAGCCTTTTCGAGGACCGGGAAATAGGCATCCGCGACCTTGCGCTGGGTGCCGATATCCTGTGTGACGGAAGAAAGATCACCGCCTTCGAAAATCGCGTTTTCAGCCGCCACATAGCCCGGAAGGCCGAAGGCGAAATCGAAGACGCCGTTTTTCACAAGGCGCATGATTTCAAAGCCTTTGAGGCCAAGCTCGGTCTGCGGCTTGATATCGCCGAGAATGCCGCCGCCGCTTGCTTCAGAGATCTGTTCGTTCCAGAACGGTCCCTCGTGTTTTTGATAATTGGTGAGGCTGCCCCAGGTGCCAACCGCCTTGATGGTGGCTGGCCGATCCGCCGCTGCGGCAATGCCCGCAGACATTGCAAGGACGGAAACGGCGAGCAAAGATTTCACTATCGTCTTCATCTTATTCTCCCTTGAGTGGTTCAGGTCGTGGCATCGTCTGCGAAGTTCCGCATGCCGGTGATTGGAGGTATGGGTTTTGAAGAGGGGATGTCGGTGACAAGCATGTGCCCGGGTGCATGGGTGATAGAGAGCCGGGGTTTAGCGCGCTCAATCGCAGCTTGAGGCGTCACCCCACAAGCCCAGAAGACCGGCGTCTCGTCGTCATTCACTGAGACCGCATCGCCGTAGTCGGGGTCGTCGAGCGCGGAAATGCCGATGCCTTCCGGTGCGCCCCAGTAAACCGGGGTGCCATGGGCATGGGGGTACTGCGCGCAGACATCGAAGATCGCCGGAATGTCTGCCGCCTTATAAGGTCGCATCGTCACGACGAGCGGGCCGTTGAAGATCCCGCTTCCAACCGTCGCAATGGAACTCTTGTACATTGGAACATTGCGATCCTGATCGATATGACGAACAGAAAAGCCATCGCGGATCAGTGCCTCTTCAAAGGTGAAAGAACAGCCGATCACGAAAGTGACGAGATCGTCGCTCCAGACATCCTCAATGGTGGTCACTTCTTCCTCGAGCACCCCGTCGCGATAAATGCGATAGCGCGGCACATCGGTACGGATATCGATGTTCTCGCCCAGTCCGGGGAGGGCGGGATCGCCGGGCCGTGAAAGACCGATCAACGGGCAGGGCTTCGGATTGTTGAGACAGAATTGCAGAAAATCCGAGGCGTAATCCTTCGGCAGGATGACGACATTGCCCTGCAGAAAGTCGGGTGCCTGTCCGGCGGTCTGACCGGAAAACCTGCCTGCGCGAACAAGCGTGCGCAGTTCCGATCCTGTCTTTGTTTTAAGTGCCAAGTCCATTGAGCAAACCTCCTGCGGACTAGGCAACTGCACTTGCTATACAAAATCAAATCGAATTAATTTTTTGGATTTGATAAAATATTTTGATGATGTTCGGCAAGAAATTTGACCACACCGTCGCCGATATCCGCCATCAAAGTGCTGTTTGGAGAAGCCGAAACATATGAGGCGGTAAAGGATATCGGCAGAAGCGGTATATCGGTTTTGAGTTCGACGAGATCACCGCTTTGAAGATCTTCAGAAATGACGGCCTTGGGCACGGCACAAATCCCCATTCCTGAGACGGCAAGCCGGATTATCGCGCCAAGCGAGGTTGATGTTGTCATCTTCGGCTGGCGTTTGTCGCTTGTAAGAAGTTCCCGGATCTGACGGCTCGGCTTGGTGTTCGATGCGAAAGTGAGGACGGGTTCGGCAGCGATCTCGTCAAGGTTCCAGCTTTCGCGTTTTCCCGCAAGCGCGGGGTTGGCGGCAAACACCATTTCATAGGCGCAGATATCACGGTTGGTAACGCTGACCTCGGCGACCGGCCCCATGAGGAAGGCTAGATCGATCTCGCGTCCGACAAGCGCGTTCCTCAGATTATCGGTTGAATCGACCCTGAGATCGAAGGAAAGACCGGGTTTCGCCCGGCTGAACGATCCCATGAACTCCGGAAGCCAGGTGGTAACGATCGTCTCGGAAGCGCCGACCCGGATGGTCTGTTCAATGGATGTCGTCTCGATGAAGGCGGAGAGGATATCCTGCTCGAGATTCATGAGCCGCTCGGCATAGGAAAAGAGCTTGCGGCCCTCCGCGGTGAGTTCCGCATTCCTCATTTCACGCACGAAGACGTGCGCGCCAAGATCCTGTTCCAGAACCTGAATCCTGGCAGAGATCGCCGGTTGTGTGAGATTGAGCTTCTCCGATGCTGCACGAAAGCTGCCGAGGCTCGCAATCCAGTAGAACGTATCGAGATTTCGGATTTTCAAAGAGGCGTCCCATGTCGATGTCAATCAAACGGATTTATAGGAATGAGAAAGTTTAAATCAATTTGATTGTTGAGGTCGAATGGACGGACGTTGAAACCGTGCGGGTTATCGGACGATCGGCAAACCCATTTTGGCTCGCAAGATCGGGTTATAACCCTTCGTCTATTCCGGCAAGTCGCGTTCCGTCATCGGAATGCGGACGGCAAGTTTCGCTGCGTAAAAGGCCGGCGTGAAAACGATTGCCAAAAGTACCAGCTGAGACAGCCAGTTTGCCATGTAAGCGCCAAGGCCAAGCGACGTAATGAGACCGACAGAGACTGCGAACACGACAGCTGCACCGATAAAAAGGACTGACAGGAAGACGAAATAGGATCCGATCATCGGCTCGTTGTCAGGCTTGATCCTCGCGACATAAGGCCAGGATGCCACCGCCAAGCCGATGAAGCCCGTGATCCCAATGAGAACCTGTATCGTCGATACGCCTGCGTCGGCCATGGAAAGCTCCTGAAAACCTGTCGTCTTTATCTAAGCATTTGTACGATGGTTTTCGAGATGTGGATTGCTCCGGGTCGCAGGAATGTACAGGGTGATTATTGAGGCTGCATTTTGCCAGGGGCATTACTTGCCCCACTGTGAAACTCTTTGGATCTGCCAGCGCTTCTACGGATTCCACCAGGTGATCGCGTTTGGGAAAACCGGACGCTAGAAACCGCACAGCGCAGAGAGGTTGCACCATGGCACAAAGCGTCAACCCGCCCAATGTCTGGGCGCCTTTCGGGGCGTTCTCTCAGGCGGTCATTACGGGCGATGAAAAGACGGTTTACCTGAAGGGGCAGGTTTCGCTTCGCCAGGATGGAGAGATTGTCGGTGAGGGGGATATGGCCGCGCAGGTCGAACAGGTCTTACAGAACATTTCCGATATCCTTGACGCCATGGGCGGAAGGATGAGCGATATCGTGTCGCTCCAGCAGTTCACGACGGACATTCAAGCCTTCATGCGCTGCGGTGAGGTCAGAGCGCACTTTTTCAAAGCGCCATTTCCTGTGACGACCACGTTAGAAGTGTCATTGCTCTATGAT
The DNA here is from genome assembly GCA_039181265.1 of Pseudomonadota bacterium. Classification (GTDB taxonomy): domain Bacteria; phylum Pseudomonadota; class Alphaproteobacteria; order Rhizobiales; family JACESI01; genus JBCDCU01. The sequence continues at coordinate 21,056 of JBCDCU010000005.1, forward strand.
CCGAGATTGCTGATCGAGATCACCGCGATTGCCGCCATACCCACCGACCGCTTCATCATGCCGGAGAGCGCAAAAGAGATGCACCAATAGGCTGAAAACAAAGCGGCTCAGAAGTCCAACGAAGCGTTTTCGATCACGTGTTTATCCAAGCGTCGCATTGCGGATCGCGTCGCCCATTGCGCGTGTCAATTCTTGCGGTGAATGCGGGGAGGAGAGAATGGACCGGCGGGTGATTGGGAGCTCCGGAAACCCGTCCGCTTTTGTCAGAACCTGAACCCCGTCACCGACACAGGATTGCGGCAACAATCCCACCGCAAGTCCGGCGCGAAGTGACGCTTGGAGACTCGTAAAACTGCTACTTTGAAAGGCGACCCGGTGCGCGCGCGCGGCTGCATCCAATACCTTCGCGGGAAGGTCGCGCCAATAACAGGGGCGATCGAGGATCGCCAATGGCACGGGTTTGTTCTTGGGCCAGACTTTTCCTTGGCTCGTTGCCCAGACAATAGGCTCCGCGTTGAGGGGCTCGCCACCCGGATCCGCAAGGCCCGAACAAACGGCAACATCCAGCTCTCCGGTTTTCAGCGCCGCGGCATATCCCGACGTGCACCCGGATTTCGCCAGCACCTGCACGCCAGGATGCGATCTCGCAAACTCCGCGAGGATGAGTTCCAGGACACATTCGTCGAAATCGTCCGGAAGGCCGACGCGGATCGACCCGGTGAGCGGCTCCCGAAAGAGATTGGCGGTTTCTCTGATTTCGGCAAGGATTGGCTTGGCATGGGAAAGCAGGGTCTCTCCCGCCGGTGTCAGGCTCATCCCCTTCGCCGTCCGCACGAAGAGCACCGTATCGAGGCCGCTCTCAAGCTTGCGAAGCTGAACGCTGATCGCCGATTGGGTGCGCCCGATCCGGTCTGCGGCAAGCGTTAGATTTCCGCATTCCGCGATCTTTACAAAGGTTTGCAGGAGATCGGAATCGATCGGTAAGCGTTCGTTTTTGTTCATGGCGACGATCGTATTTATTCGTTTTTTCTAAATCAAGCAAATCCATAGGGTCCATCCAAAACCGGAGGATCTCTCATGGATGCGACACAGGCAATTGTTCTGATCGGAATTGGCCTTTTCGGCGGTGCGTGGAATGCGATAGCAGGCGGAGCAACGCTCTTTACCTTCCCCGCTTTGATGGCAGCCGGACTGCCGCCCGTCGTGGCCAATGCAACAAACTACCTTGCGCTTCTGCCGTCGAACGCGGCGGCGCTTCCGGCCTATCGGGAGGAATTACGCGGTCTCGGTAGAAAGCTCCTTCCGCTTCTCGTTGTTTCCGGCCTTGGGGCGATTGCAGGCTCGGTTCTGCTTCTTGCGTCCGATCCGGACCTCTTCGTCCTCCTTATTCCCCTGCTTATTCTTCTAGCAACCGGCCTCTTCGCGTTTGGCGACACGTTGCGCGCATGGGTGCTCAACGCCATGGGCGAGGGGCGCGGAACGATCGTGATCTATGCTGCATTGTTCCTGTCCTCAATCTATGGCGGCTATTTTGGCGCGGGTCTCGGGATTATCCTTCTTGCGATCGCCCAGCTCCTTGGGTTCTCTGATTTTCACACCGCAAACAGCATCAAGAACCTTCTTGCGACGAGCTTCACGATCCTGAGTATCCTGGTCTTCGGGATTGGGGGATTGATTGCCTGGCCGCAGGCGATTGCCATGATGGTTGGAAGTACCATCGGCGGCTATACAGGTGGCCGTTTTGCAAAGCACGTCAATGCGCGCTATCTGCGCGGCACCGTGATTATCTTCGGATTGATCCTGTCGCTCGTTTATTTTGTACGGACATTTCTTTGAGTGTGTTCGAACATGGGGAAGCCCGACAAGCACGAGAGGCTGGTTCCGGGACGGCATTAAGAAACAGACGAGGCCGGTCTTCCCTCACATATTAAGGGTTAGCTGTTGGCGATGAAAAGAACCGGCCCCGTTTGCTTCAATCCCAGCCGCAATCATCTTAGCCAAAAGGCTATGCGACGGAAGGACCCATTACACCGTCCGGTGGGACAGTTTACGGTCTTCGACTACAGGGCGCGATATCGTAAGATTTCTTTTCGTTACACGATTGCCGTGAGGGCATTCTTGGGGTTGTGCAACGTGACAGAGGGATTGTCCTATGGATCAAGCGCTCTATGCACCCAGCCGGGCGAAAGACCTGTTTCACTCACATTCTGACTGCAACATACCTCGGGCGCTTTCCTTTGCGCGACCGCGATTCACGCTCGCCCCGTGAAGGAGGACGCGTAGAATGGGTTATCAAAGAGCCCCGACGACAGACATTCCAAAGCCGACCGTTTCATCGACGATTTTGGCACCTGCGATCGCTTTTGCTCTTGGGAACGGTGTTCCGGTTGAAGATCTCGAGGCCGTCGCAGGGGTTTCGGCATCCGAGATTCTTGGGACCGATAACAGAGTTTCTGAAGGTCTCCCAGCGCGGATTATTTTGAGCCTCTTTGAATCGCAATCCTTTGCGGCTCCAACGCTCCAGATCGCAAACAGTACGTCCTATTTGTATTTCGGAGGCCTTGAGAAGGCGGCGAAATTCGCGCCGACCGGGCTGCTCGCGCTTGAAATCTTTCACCAGTACAGCAGGCTTCTCGCTGATAGAACTAAGACATGGTTGGATGAGTCAGAGAATTTCGTATCGTTCCATTTCAGTCATCCGGCGGACGGAACGAATGATGGCGTCATGCAGGAGATTGGGATGGCGCTCCGGTGGCGCCTGATGCGGGACGTCATGGGGCCCAATGCCGTGTTGAGCGAAGTCGGGTTCGGATTTTCAGACCATGCGCAATCGGCCCACTATCAGGACATGTTCGGCGCTCCGACACAGTTTAACCGCCCAAACGGTGATGCAATTCTTGTCTTCAAGAAAGCGGATTTGAACAAAGCGAACGTTGCTCGAAACCGCATTCTTTATGAATCCGGTCGCATCTATCTGCAGGAATATGCGCGCAGCCGCCAGATCGAGACTGCTTGCAATGCTTTGGAAGCGCTCTCAAGAGCCGCATCGATATGTGTCGAGAAAGGCCAATATTCGGCAGGCGCGGTCGCCGCGGAAGCCGGGATCAGTCTTCGGATCGCACAGCGGATTGCGGCGTCAAGGCAGACCTCAATGCGCGCCCTCATCGACGAAGCGCGTCTCAGAAAAGCAAAGGGGCTGATACTCGGAGATTTGAAGATCACGTTCGAAGTTGTGGCGGAAGAAACGGGTTATTCGGACGAGCGAGCCTTCCGGCGCTTTTTCAAGCGCGCGACGGGCCTGAGCCCTTCTCAGTATCGAGGGTTGGTGCGGTCTTGAGAGACGTTAGAGGCAACCGCGCTCGACATCCGGACTTGCTCCTATCGTCCAGCCGATTCAAGCGCTGACAGTCCGCACCGAATTCGCCCGCTGGCTTGAAATGCCGGATCGTCGTCCCAATCTCTTAGTGCGTTTCCTGCGGGCCCCAGCCCTTCCGATGTCTTTGAGGAGACCAGTTGAAGATGTAATTGTTTAAAGGCTGGTTGGGGCGGCGGACCGCCTCCCCATCGTCGGCAAACGCCAACTTTAGTTGGCAAGTGTCAGAGATTTGACCCAAATATAACGACCGGCCCGGTTCTGATCGAGCTCGCCTAGAATACGGACCGTATCGTGCGGTCCGATTTGACGGCCGCCAAACCGGCCCGGTGAGATTTCGACGCGCATTTCTCCGGTGGCATCCCGAAACAGGTAATAGTCCTCGCGGAGGTGCGACACGATGGTGCCTTGAAGCGTAAGGTAAGTTCCGGGCCTGGCATTTTCTGCCGCTGAGATGGTCGATTGATCACCCTGAACGCTTGGACCCGTATATTGAGCTGAAACCGTTCCGCCCAAGAGTAACAATCCGACAAATGAGAAAAGGATTCGTCTTGTGATCATCAAATGACTCCTTGTGCGACAGGATTTTTATTTGGTTATGCCTTACAAAAATACAAGAGAGACCGTGGTCGCCATTTCAATTGGCGGCCCGCACCATCTCGTACCTATAGGCGATGCGCCCCCCCTCAAATCTTGAGATCTAGCCTTGGTTTCCAGAACGGGCGGAAGAGTTCGATCTTCGGGCAGCTTTCCATCACGTTTGAACCAATCCATCATAAGAGACGGCGTTATTCGCCCAATTGCGCTGCACTAATGCCCAATTCACTAAGGTTGCTGACCAAATGTTCAGCATCCGCGAGGGTCCTGCATTCGATAACCTGCCGTTCGCCGCTCAGACACTTGTCAATTGCGACCTTGGCATCCGTAAGGCCGATCTCAGAATATTGTCTGATTTCACGAATAGCCGAGGCTTTGTCCGCGCCCTCCCGGCATGACGACACCTCAACGAACCTGCCCGGACGTTTGAAAGGGTCACCAAATTCAACGTAGTTTTTTACATAAAATTCAACGGTGTCAGCGGTTCCAAGCGCGTGTAGCTTTTCCGTATGCCTGTCTAGGAGTAGGGGTGCATTGCCCGCCAGTTGATCGGAGAAGTGACCCGTTTGGATAAATTTGCGGCTTTGGAATGCGAAAACCCATCCATAACATCCTTCATGAATTGGATTGTTATAGAGTTCCAAATCGTCGGAGAGTTGTCGCAGATAATCTGCTGCGATTTTCCGCCCTTCGTCTATCGTGAGCATAATTATCTGCTTCTTACTCAAAGCAAAAATTGGTGTTCATTCGCCTTTTCCCCAGAGAGGATTTTTGGACGGTTTTCAGAGTACGGCAAGGAGCATCGCCCCCTCAAATCTTCAGATCCAATCTCGGCTTCCAGAACGGGCGGAAGAGTTCGATCTTCGGGCAGCGGTCCATCACGACCTTCATGCCGCCGGCTTCGGCGATTTTGGCGGCGTCCGCGTTCTTAACGCCGATCTGCCCCCAGAGGACCTTGGCGCCAACAGCGACGGCTTCTTCGGCAATCGCGGGGAGGTCTTCGGGCCTTCTAAAGACCTCCACCATGTCGATCGGCCGGTCGACCGCGTCCAGCGACGGATAGACCTTGATCCCCCTGATCTCTTCAAGGCCAGGACGCGGGTTGATCGGGATCATGTCATAGCCCGTCTCATGCAAAACCCGCAGGACGCCATAACTGAACTTGGTTTTGTCGGGGCTCGCGCCGACCATCGCGATGGTTTTGACGTTTTTGAGGATGGTCTGGAGATAATCGTCGGAATAGGGGACGTCGTGATCTGTGTGCGAGAGGTCTTCGAGTGCGGTCAATTTGAAGGCTCCTCTATTGGTGTCTCTGAAGCCGGTTCCTGCAGCGTTGCGATATCGGCCTTGAGTTCATGGGGTGCGAGCGGATCGAGAAACGGATTGCGGTAGAGTTTGTCATGGCTCTCAACGCCGACTTCCAGCGTGATATCTGAAACGGCGCGCGCGACACACAAAATCACATAGCCGTCGTTGATCTGACGATTATTAAGCGCCACCTGCCGTCGCTGATCGACCTCACCGGAAATCAGTTTCGCGGCACAGGTGATGCAACCGCCATATTTGCAGCCATAGGGTAGATCGACGCCTTTCTCACGCAAGCTATCCAGCAGCGGTTTGCGCGCATCGACTTCGAAGGTCGCATTCCCCTGATTGGCAATGGTGACGGTAAAGTGGGTCATAGCCAGATATCGGATGTGCAATCGCCGCCCGGATAGCGCATTTCATGGCACCGGCTCGGTCCGTTCGGTTCCTTGCCGAAATTGACGATGAAATCCTTGTTGATCGCCATGCCGCCATTTTCCGGGTCACAATCGATCAGGATCATCACGCCGCCGCGCTCGCGGATTTCGGGGTAGAATTGATTGTCCCAGGTGCTGAAGAGCGACGTCGTCACATAAAGCCGACGCCCGTCGAGCGATAATTGAAACATTTGCGGCCCGCCCGCCATCTTCACACCGTTCACTTCTGGTGCTTTTCCGAGAAGTCCGCCCATATAGACCTGACCGGTGAGCTTCGGATTGTGCGGGTCAGTGATGTCATATTGCCGCATATCGCCGTGGAGCCAGTTGTTGAGATAAAGATATTTGTCGTCCATCGAGACGAGGATCGCCGACATCACGCCCGGCACCGGGATCGGCCATTCGGGATGGGGCTCGTTCTCGACGTCGATAATCTTCTCCCATTCCCATTTGCCCGCCTCCGACTTCCAGAAATGGATGACGTTGGCGCTCAAGGCAGCCCCGCAAAAACCGTGCGTGCTATCCGGGTTATGGTGAAATTTCACTTCAAGCGGGATCAGACCGTCTTCGCCGAGATACATGGTCTCGACGGGTTTCCGTGCTTCAAAATCCCAAAGATGGAGCCGGCGGCCATATTTGAGATGGCCGACTTCTTCCAGATCGAAGCCCGGCATGAACGTGTTGGGGGCGGCCCATTCGGAGGAAACCATGACGTTGTGGCGCGGCTGGTACCAGAAATCATAGCCGAACGGGATATCGCCCATGGAGTTTTCCCAGCGCCCGACAATCTCGAAATCCTTGTTGAGATGAAGATAGCCGCCCGGCGCTTCGCCCATCGCATCGCCAAGGAAGGAAATGATGATCTCGCTTCCAAGACAGTGAACCGTGTGAGGACCTGAGAGGTTCGCCTTCGCCTTGATCTCTGCCCCGTCGATGATTTTGTGAAGCCGCGGCGCGCGCGGGTTGGTGGCAGTGTCGACCACATGAATGTTGTTGGAGCGCACACCGGGAACCAAAAGGTATTTCCGGCTCATCGAGGAATCGTCATGGCAGGAGGAGCAGGCATTCCATCCCATGTGATGGAGTTCGTCGCCAATGCCCGGCATTTCAAGACGGTGGATGACCTCGCTATAGGTCGGGCTTTCCGGATCGACATCGACGGTTGCGAGATAATCCGGTTTTTGAATGCCGGTGCCGGTATAGATCGCGATTGTGTAGAGGAGCTTTTCGCGCGGCGCTTTCGCCGCTTCGGCGGGAGAGGCATATCCCGGACCACAACAGGTTTCACCGGCCATCGCATTCCTCCCTTGCCAATGTCCAGATCCTCTCTTGTCACGAGAATGACATGATTGCAATTTGAGAACGCCGTGCCGGCGCTGTATCAGCAACGTCTTGAGGACGAGGGAGAGGCAGGCCGGAATGTTTGTTGTCGTTTACCCTGGACTGGGTGAAGATCCGCCGACGCTTCGCCGAAGGGCAAGGAACATTACAAGCTAAACCGGAAAGGCGCTTCCCGCCCGCATGAGCTATTTCACCCACGAATTCACCGGCACGATCGAACGTCATGGCGTCGGGAAATCCCGTGTCATCATGTACAAGGTGTTGTACATGCCCCCGCACTTTGAGGCGGACTTGCCGTTCAAGACCTATCCGCGCCTTCGCGTGGAAGCGGAGATTGCGGATGTGCCGGTCCGGGGCGCCTGGATACCGGCCGGCGACGGACGCCGCTATTTCATCGTCTCGCCGGAGATCAAGGCGAATACCGGCTTCGATGTCGGCGATGACGTGGAGATGCGCTTCAAGATCGATGATCAGGACTTCGTGGATGTGCCACCCGCGCTGTTAAACGCGCTGGAAGCCGACAAGACGGCGAACGGCCTCTGGGCGGATTTCACCGCCGGAAAGAAGCGCATGTTCGCCCATCACGTTTTGTCTGCCAAGACAGCGCCGACGATAAAGCGGCGAGTGGATGAAGCGATGTTTGCGATTTTGGAGGGGATTTCGCTGCGCGATCTTCGCAAGTACAAGCGATAGCCCAGACGCAGCCTCCAAATGCAGAGCGTATGCGGCCCGCGGCGAACGGCGGGAGATCAGCGATTCGAGGCCGCTTCGGTGAACAGAGTGTTCAATCCCTTTTTCGCGGAAGATCGTGTGCGATCTTGAGAGGTGGCGGATGAGGTGCCTCGGCACCAAACCCGGAACTTTAACGCGATTTTGTAAGCGGATGGCGGCGATGCTGACGGAAACCGATGGAATGCTTTTCAAGACGGAAGACGATGCGGCCTATCCGATCCGCCAGAGCGACATGCCGGACGAGTTCCGTATTCTTATAAGCCAATATCCGCGCAACGATTGGGAAGGCCATCCCGGCTTTCATCAGCCGACGCGGAACTGGCTCGGCGCCCATTTGATGTTTCGCCGCTTGACCGGGATCGTGCGAACCGATCTGGAGAGCTATCTCGACCGCAAGCGCCCGCTTGAGAATACGCTTGTGCGGCTCAGCCATTATGGCGATGCGCTTTTCCGCAATCTCCACGGTCACCATCATTTCGAAGATACGAGCTATTTCCCGGAATTGCTTGCTGCCGACCCGCGCTTTGCAGGCGGTCTTGAAATTCTTGAAAAAGACCATGAGGTTCTGGATCAGGTGCTGCATGATTTCGCCGATGGCGCGAACGATCTGATTGCAGGATATGAGGCGAAATCCGCCCCGGATGAAAAAAAGATCGGTCATTTGCACGATCTCTCGCGGGCGATTGATAAACTGCTCGCCCGGCACCTGTCTGACGAGGAAGAGCTGGCGGTCCCGATCATTCTGCACCACCGGCTGCGCGGCTAATGGAAAGAGATGGAGATCTAAATGGCTGACACAATCGATATCTCGAAAGAAGAAAACCAGAAAGATGCCGAAAAGCGCAGGGCAAGCGGGGAGTTCGTGCGCGGTGTCAGCCGGTTTCGCGATGTGATCGGCGAGAGCGCGGAGTTTCCGGCTGAATCTGGCCGCTATCATTTGTTTGTTGCGCTCAACTGCCCCTGGTGTCATCGGGTCACGCTGGCGCGCGGTGTCCTTGGTCTCGAAGACGCAATCTCCATGGATGTCGCTTATCCGAACCGCACCGGCGATGACGATCCGGCGGGGCCGAATTTCTGGCAATTCGCGCCTTTGAAGCCGTCGCCGCTCACCGGTGCGCCGCTCCCGGAATGCACCGAAGAAACTGCAACGGGGGAGGGCTACCGGCTTGCAAAAGAGATCTATGAGGCCGAAGGCTCGGATGAACGCTCGGTGCCGATCCTTTACGATAAGAAACAAAAGCGCATCGTCTCGAATGAAAGTGCCGAGATCGTGCGCATGCTGGCGGTAAACGCCAAGGCGCTTGGCAGCACTCACGCTGCGGAAGACGCGCTCGATCTTTACCCCGGCGGCGAGGAGCATGCCGCTTTGCGCGCCGAGATCGATGAGGTGAACGAATATATCTACGTCAATATCAACAACGGGTCTTATAAGGCGGGCTTTTCAAGCGATCAGGCGGTTTATGACGCGGCCTTCGAGAATTACTTCAAAGCGCTCGATGCCCTTGAAGAAAGACTGGCGTCGGACGGGCGTCCATTCCTGACCGGGGATCGGTTTACCGAGGCCGACTTGCGGCTATTCCCGACGCTCTACCGCCATGACCCGGTCTATTATGTGCGGATGAAATTGAACGGCGCACGGATCTTCGACTACCCGCATTTGTGGCGCTGGCTCTGCCGGGTCTATGCACTGCCGGGTGTCGCTGAAAGCGGTTCGCTCATTCATTGCAGGCAGGGCTATTTCGGCCGCACCTGGAACCGAACCATCCCGAAAGGCCCGGTTAAGCCGATGCCCTACCCGGAAGCGTATGGGTTTCCTGATTTGGCGGGGTAGGGGGGTAAGAGCAATCCCGTCTACGATTGCCATTGTTGAGAGATCCGGCGGTGGTCCGCATTGAACACTAGTCGGTGGACGCTTTGCCTAGCATCAGCAATGGTTAGTCAAGAACATCGACATCGCGAGGCACACGACGCTTATAGCGCTGCCATAACCATATTCCCAGCAGCCTCTAAATCCGAATTGATTAGCCGTCCGGGAACCCGAACCGACCGGATTCCCAAGTTTTGGAGCTCGGCATCGATCTTGGCATCCTTCATCCTCTGGGGGCGCCTATCATGGCGTGAACCATCACAAAAGATTGCCAGTCGATTTTCAGGTAAAAACATATCTGCTTCGGCAAGAATGTTTTGGCCCCGTCGAAACTCTATGTCCGAATATACATCATAAAGAGATTGGTAGGTGCTACCGTCTGGATAGATAAGGTATTGGCACAGAGGCCTAATACCACGCGATAGTAACTCCTGGAAAAGAAACAACTCTATCGGCGTTTCCAGTCCCCATAAACGCCTTGCGTTTATTTTATCGAATGCAGAAAAGACCATTTTGCGGCGGTTCCGCCGGTATGCCGCGCTACTTTTTGCAGGGATGTGAATGTCGGCTTCCATTACGTCTTTAGGATCAAAATCAATAGCCAAGAAATACCGCTCTATGACGAGTCCGACTTCTTCAAGTGGTGTTTTGCCTTCAGCGCATAGTTCCCTAAATCCTCCCGACGTGTAAAGCGACCACTCACCTCGAAATGGGTCGAAACCGACGTATGCGTCTTCTGTGATTATAGGTGCGCCACCTAAAGCGACTATATTGTCAATTCCGGTTGTAACGATTTTCCCTCGCTTGGAAGCTGGCAACGATGAAATTGAAAACGGAACTGCCTCGACATGGTCTTGCGCGATATCCCACCAAGCCAAACTTAGAACCAATTGAATCATCTGAAATTGTGTATCTCTTTCGCGGAAATAGGTGATCTCGCCTTCGGTGGGGATATGAGAGAGTGTCTCCTGGCCAGATGCTTTGATCATGGCGCCAGTTACGGGTTGAATCCCGAAAACTGTCATTAGTGAATGCCGCACGATCTCCGGACAGAAGTCCCACGAGACTGCAAACGGCTCAGGAGGGACTAAGACCCGTTCACCAAAGCTCTTTATACGTCTCGGACGGTCTCG
>JBCDCU010000006.1:0-31017 GCA_039181265.1 Pseudomonadota bacterium
CTTCGAGAAACAGGTATGCCGAACGCGGAGATGAAAGCGTTTGCCGCACTCTACCGCCAGGGCGAAAAGACAATCCCCGAACGCAAGAACGCGCTCTTGAAGCACAGAGACAGGCTCTTCGAAAGCCAGGCGGCACTCGACCGCTGTCGCGCCATCCTGGACCGCAAGCTCGCCAGATATGATGAGATAATCGAGGATCGGTCATGAGGGTCATCGTTGTCGGCGCAAACGGTGATATCGGTCGAACTGTTGCTGAAGAGCTTGGAAAGCGTCATGAAATTGTCTCTGTCGGTCGCAGCACCGGCGACTATCGGATCGATATCACAGATCTCCATGAGGTAAGGAGCCTATACCGGTCGGTTAATGTGTTCGATGCCGTCGTATCTTGCGCCGGAGACGCAACTTTTGCGCCGTTGCAAGAATTTACGCACACGACCTTCATGGTGGGTTTGCATCAAAAGGTTATGGGTCAGATCAACCTCGTTCTGGCTGGTCTTGAGCTGATCGCCGAGGCCGGTTCATTCACGCTAACGAGTGGCGTCCTAGACCGCGATCCGATTAAGAACGGCACCAACGCCGCAACAGCAAACGGAGCTCTTGCCGGCTTCGTGAAGAGCGCTGCAATTGAGATGCCGCGCAGCCTTCGCGTCAATGTCGTCAGTCCCGGTCTTTTGGACGTTTCCGAATCGCGCTACGGCGCCTGGTTTCCAGGTCACAAGCCGGTTTCATCTGCTGATGTCGCGAGAGCTTATGAAAAAAGCGTCGAAGGCGCGCTGACTGGGCAGGTCTTCATCGTGGAATAGGCGTGATTGCCTGTGTAAAACCGAGCCGCAAGATCTGTTTTAGGCTACAGATTCTGTAACGCAGTAGCTTGCGCAGATTTCTGAAAGCGCGGTTGGCTTGCCGTATTTATAGCCTTGCAGCGTATGGCAGCCGATTTCTTTCAAAATGCGTTCATGATCGTCAGTCTCAACCCCCTCGGCAGTCACAAGCATGCCAAGCGCCCAGGCAAGGTCGACCACGCATTTTACGATGGCAATCGAATGCGCTGAGGACGTTCCGTTGCCGATCCTGCTGACGAAGGACCGGTCAATCTTGACCTTGCTAAACGGAAAATCATGGATGTAGCTGAGGCTTGAATACCCGGTTCCGAAATCATCGAGAGCAATTCCGACGCCGCTTGCGGTAAGTTCATTGATGACCTTGCGCGCGCCGTCCGTATCGTTAATCAGAGTGTTTTCGGTGATCTCAAGTTCAAGACGCTTTGGATTGAAGCCGGTGCGTTCGAGAGCGTTTCGAACCATCCCGACAAAGGTCGGATCCCGTACCTGAACAGGTGAGACGTTGACCGATAGGAAGAGATCGTTGCACGGCGCAAGCTGCTGAAGGGCGGTCTCGAGCACCCAGGCACCCAGATCGATGATGAAGCCGCATTCTTCTGCGATCGAAATGAACTCGTCCGGTCGTACCAGCCCGAGACGCGGGTGCTCCCACCGAACCAGTGCCTCAACCCCCATAATGCTGTCATGGGCGCTGCAGACGATGGGCTGGTAAACCACCCGTAGTTCGTTGTTGTCGATCGATTTGACGAGTTCGCGTTCAAGCCGGGTGCGTTCAATCGTGTTGAGTTCAAAGACGGGTTCAAAGAGCACCGGTGCGCCCGCGTGGTCAGTCTTTCCGCGATACATGGCAATATCGGCGCGGCGGACAAGCGTCTCGACGTCGTCTCCGTGGTCTGGAGCGATCGCAACACCGATTGCGGCTCCGGTTACTACCGATTGGCCGCTCATTGCGATGGGTGCACTCAAGCTCTCATAAAGGATCTCCGCAATCGTCATCGCATGACCGGTGTCCTCGACCGGAAGAAGGGCAATGAATTCGTCGCCGCCGATCCGCGCTATGAAGGCATCTTCGCCAAATGAGCTCTGTAGAATGGTGGCCACACGACGAAGGAGGTCGTCGCCATATTTGTGACCCAACGTATCGTTCACGAGTTTGAAGCGGTTCAAGTCGATAAAAAAGGCTGCGGTCGGCGTTTCGCTCGCCAGGAGATCCCGTTTTTCTTTGAAAGTATTAAACTTTGCCCGGTTTCCAAGTCCGGTCAGAGTGTCGTGATAGGCAATATGAACAGCTTTGGCTTCGCTGTCCTTGAGTTTCTCAAGAGCTTCCTTGGCTTCCGTCACATCCGTCATGGAGGCGACTGCACCGATGAGCGTGCCGTCCTGACATTTAAGCGGTGTTCCCTGTGCAACGACGGCCCGTCTTGGAAGATCGTTCGGAGCGATGACGAGGTTCTGATCGATAACCCGCTCGCCGGAGAGCGCGCGGAAGAGCGGAATGCGTTCGGTCGTTAGAGGTGTCGCGCCGTCCGCCTCAAGGAGACTGTAGAAGGAGGCGCACTCTTCTCGTGGAAGATCTTCAACATCGAGGCCATGGATGGCTTTGGCCTGCTTATTGAAAAGCGTAAGACGTCCATTCTGATCGCAGGCGATGATCCCGTCTTTGACATTTTCCAGAACTGCGTTGATCAGTTCGTTCTGGCGTTCTGCCTCGAGCCGCGCCGTAACCTGTTCGGTAATGAGAGCCGCCGAGATAACAGCGCCCTCAATTTGGCCGTCATCGCCATGCCACGGTTTCATTTCCCATTTGAAATATTCGATCGATCCGTCCTTGAGACGCAGAATATCTTCGATGCGACCTGCTTCCTTCCCGGCGAGGACGTCATAGAACGCTTCCAGCCAATCATCGCGGCCACGGATTGAGAGGATGAAGTTTTCCTGATTGCCTTGTTGGAAAACGCCGCTTTGCAGGTCTGTCCAAAGGTCCGATCTGACACGGTAGTAACCGTCACGACCGACGAGAGCCATTGCGAGCGGTACGTTTTCGATCAGCGCATGAAGGTCGTTGCTTGCCGCTTTTGCCTTGGCTTCCGCTTCTTCGCGCGTTGCTATTTCGGCTTCAAAGGCGCGGGTGGATATCCGCATTTCCATATGATCGACGATCATAGCCGCGATTTCCTGAAGGAGCGCCTTGTCGGATGCTGAAAAACTGGAACGCGGCTTTCTGTCGACGATGGCGACAGAACCCACAATTTGCCCGTTGGGAGCGATGAGCGGGGCGCCGCAATAAAAATGGATATGGGGTGCGCCGGTAACGAGCGGATTGTCCTGAAAGCGCGCATCCGCCGAAGCGTCTGGTATGCAGGTGATCTGCTTGTCGAGGATCGTGTAAGCGCAAAACGCCAGGTCCCGGGAAGTTTCGCTGACTCCGAGGCCTGAGGCCGCCTTGAACCATTGGCGGTCACGATCGATCATCGAAATCAGAGCAATATCGGCATTGAACTGCTTCGAGATGAATTTGGTGATCGTGTCGAAGGTTCTTTCCGGACCGGTATCCAGAATCTGATAGCGTCGGAGCGTTTCAAGGCGCTCGGCTTCGCAGGCGGGTACACGAGCAGGAATCATTGTAGCCACACAAATATAGTTAAACCTTGTCAAAGTATGACAATAGTCTTATGAGCCCCCGCGCTCATTTATTTAGAAAAATACTTAAGTGAAGTTCGTATTCATTCAGTTAATATTTGTGGCGTGAGGTCTGTCACGGGTGTTCCGTTACAGCAGGCTAGAGGGTGGGTTGGCGAGTTGACCTTCAATGATCGGATTGAGGGCGTTGCAGACCGTAATCGAACCGATTGCGCTTATCCCTCATCAGTAAAATCATCGTTTCTGCGGCGGCCAGGTTGAGTGCCCACGCAAGTCCCATCGCGATGTCGCGCGAAAGGCCTGTGAGGTCTGTGCCGAAGACAAGAATCCAGCCGATACCGAAGATGGCTTGCGTGGAAGCGCCCTGACCAATTGCGTAAGCGCGCAGCATTGCCGATCGATGGGCGGAAACATTGCCGCCCCTGACCGAGGCAATGGCCCATAGGATCTGCGCTGCCATTGAGAGACCGACACCAACCCGTATCCAGTAAAGGAGCGGGCCTTGTAGACTATCGGGGAATTGGAAGACGTGGGTCATCCAGAGGCCTGACAACGCACTGATAAGGCCTGAGGTTGCAACCAACCTGCCGAGCATCCGATGGAGGCGCGGGGAGCGTCGCCGGACGCTCGGCAGGAACTGGACTGCACCGATCACACAAAACACAAAGCTTGCAGCGATATGAATGAGGATCGGTAGTGGAGCATCAAGCGCGCGCGGATTTGCCGCGACAAGTGCAAACCCGCCCGCAAGCTCGATGATCCGGAAAAGCCCGCCAAAGGCCGGGACAAAGGAATAGAGGAAGATCGCGAGGATCAGCATCCATTCACGGGTGGAGAGTATGGTCATGGCTGGACTTTCCGACTTGCTGGGTGAGGGGGCTGTTATTTTCGCCCGATGCCGATCCACGCTTTCGCGCTAAGATGCCTTGGAAACGGTCCGGCATTCTCTTCCAGATGGCGCACTGCGCGACGGGACTTCTCCTGCCAGTCTTCCGCTGTGGTTTTGGATTTTAGAACGGCGATCGGCTCAGAGCCGCGCTCCATCGCTGCCCAGAATTCCCGCGCGGTTGGGAAGGTTGCTCCGTGTTCTACGGCGCGGATTTCAACTTCATTAAACCCGGCTTCGACCATCTCGGCTTCCAGGATTTCGGGATTGGAAAGCGAAGGGATCGAACCCATCGAATCCGGCAGGTCCGGCGCAATCTCTAAGAGCGCCTGCCACATGCTGAAAATGAGCGACGACTGCGCCATCGGCGCCCAGCTCGAAACGCAAGCATATCCGCCGGGCTTCAGGGTCCGGCGCATTTCCTTGTAACCCGTCTCGCGGTCCGGAAAGAACATGAGGCCAAACATGGAGAAAGCCGCATCGAATGTTGCATCATCGAATGGCAGGTCCTGACCGTCGCCTTTATAAGCGCTGATCGTATCGAGGCCGTCAGCGGTGATTCGGCGCTTAAGATGGCCAAGCATGTTCGTCGAGAAATCGAGCGCTGAGACCGATGCGCCTTTGCCTGCTGCGATCAGAGACAATGTGCCTGGGCCGCAAGCAATATCGGCGATGTGGTGACCCGGTTCGACCGGCACGAAATCGAGTGCCGCCTCGCTATAGGAACGAAAGAAATCCATAGCGCCGGTTGCATATCCATCTGCGACAATGTCCCATGGTCGGGGCGTATCAGGGGTATCTGAAAGGTATGAAAGTGAAGTGTGCATTGCTGCCTCCTGTGTGACGGAAGGCGATATAGCTATGCATTTTTGCGTTGAATATTATCGAAATTCGTATAGTGGCCATACGTCAATGCATGGCTCCGGACAGGTCACCGACCGTGGTACACTGCGATTAAAGATGTTTTTCCATCAGGTAATTGTGGAGAGGAACGCCGTTGCGTTCGACAGTCTGGCGCCTGACGAGATGGAAGCCCTTGCCGAGAAAGAAGGGCTTTGCTGCTTCGCTGGCGGCAACGTCAAGGCGATCTAGCCCCTGGGCTCGAGCGGCCTTTTCAAGATGATCGTAGAGCGCGGATCCAACACCAGTTCCGACAACAGACGGGTCGCAATAAAAGCAGTCGATGTGGCCATCTTTTTCAAGTTCGATAAAACCAACCAGTTTGTCGTTTTCATTGACTGCGACATAAACCGAGCGACCATCCGAAACGCGCGCAATAAACGCCTCCTCCGAAACACGGTGAGGGCTCCAGGCGTTCACTTGCTGAGCGTTATAGTAACGCGAGCCGATGATGTGAACGGACGCGTGAAAGATTTCGGAAAGCGCGGCGGCATCGCTCGTTTTGAAGGGTCGGATAAGCATCGCAGCGGTTTATTCGCTTTTCGGGTCCGCTCGTGTCTTATCGAAATTCTCAACAACCCATTGATCGACAGGTGACAGAATATCGGCGAGCGAACGGCCGAGATCTGTGAGCTGATAATCGACGCGAGGAGGAACTTCGCCGTAATCGGTTCTTTGAACAAGCTGATAGAATTCAAGCTGTTTGAGCGTCTGGGTCAGCATCTTTTGGGAAATGCCATCAACCGCATGAAGCAGCTCGGAATTCCGCATTCGGCCATTGACCAAAAGCGGAATGATGAGCAACGACCACTTGTCTCCGATAACCGCAATCAGGTCTCGCGATGGGCATGAGCCGGAATAGGGATTGGCCTTGATGTCACTCATGTGTGGCCTCCTGAAGCATAGTTACCAAAAGGTGCGTACTTCATTTCTGGTTTCTATCTAACTACGTGTTAGCGATCAAACCTGAAACTTGCAAACGGAGACGCACAATGAACGCTCTTTCCCGAAGACAGGCTCTGATCGGGGGGCTTGCCGTGACTGCCGGGACCGCTGCGGCGACCCTGGCAACCGGCACGAAACCAGCACTTGCCGCAGCGCCCAAGGTTGGGGCTCAGGCACCGGGATTTTATCGCCGGAAGGTCGGCAATGCTGAGGTGACAGCTTTGCTGGATGGATATCTCGACATTGCGCCTGACCTATGGGTTGGCATTGAAGAAGACGTGTTGAACGAGGCGATCCGGACCGCGTTTCTTCCTGAAACGGGCTCCATCCGCATTGGGATCACGTCGTATCTTGTAAATACCGGCAGTCGGCTCATTTTGATCGATGCAGGCTCGGCGGATCTCTTTGGCCCTACCGCTGGCAAACTCCAGGCGATGTTGACGCAAGCCGGACACAGCCCGGATCAGGTTGACGACATCCTGATCACCCACATGCATCCGGACCATATCGGCGGTATGGTCGATGGGAATGGAGCAGTCTTCAAGAACGCGACTGTCCATGTCCATGAGGATGAACTGGCCTTTTGGGCATCGGAAACCAATCAGGCTGCAGCACCCGATGCTATCAAAGGGTGGTACGGGGCAGCGCTCAGCGTGAAGGATGCTTACAAGGACCGGCTCAATGTTTTTCGTGGCGAACCGGAACTGATGACCGGTGTTGGAACAATAGCGCTTTCTGGCCATACACCCGGGCAAACCGGTTACCGGATAAATTTCGGTGGCGAGGAGCTTTTGGTCTGGGGCGACGCCTGCGGCGTGGCATCCGTGCAATTCAGTCATCCGGAAGCCGGGCTGGTGTTTGATGTCGATGGCGAAGCCAGCAAGAAAACCCGCGCCAGACTGCTTGATATGGCGGCCGGAGACCGCGTGCTTGTCGCATCGCCCCATTGTCCGTTCCCAAGCTTTGGATATGTGGCACGGCGCGGTAACGCCTACGCTTGGGTGCCGGACGAATATCGCTACGAAGTCTGACGGGTTAGGCGTACTAAAGAATCCCATCGATGATCTCGGCCGCTGCGTGACGATTATCCGAAAACGCGGCGGCTTCGCTTGTTTCGAAGGGCTGGGTGCGAATTTGAGCATCGCTCTTTCGATGGTCAGCATATGCAGCGATTGCAAGATGCATCCGGATCTGTTGATTTGGCACCATTACTTTGCCGCTCTCCGAAATCGTAGTGAGCCCCCGGATGAGCACCCAACAGGACAATATCGACCTCCTGAATGACGCACTTGCAGAGGCTCGCGTCACGGTCAGGAGTTATGACACTAAGGCGCAAATTGTCGGCGTCGGCTATATTTTCGCTCTTGGGATAGTCTTTCGGATAGGGGATCTTTTGCCGACGGTTGAGAGGGACGATTTCCTCTTCGTCCTCGTGGGTTGGGTCATTGTTATCTTTCCCATTCTGCTCTTCGGATTTGTGCTCTATCCCACCCGAAAAACCATGGGCAGCGCGGTAAGTGAAGACGCGTCCGCAAAGGGCGTTCTCTACTTCGCGCCGGATCAGTTTGAAACAGCTTCATCTTATCTCGAAGCTCTCAAGAGCGCTGATGGGGTCACTGAGAGGACAAACGAGCTTCTTAAAGTGACACAGCTGCGTGAACTCAAGCGGCAACGTTTCTTAAGGGCGTTATTTGCGTCAGGTGCCGCGTTTCTGGTGCTCTTTTGCACGCAGCTTGCGCGCAGTACCGCAGGTCTTCCGGTTTTTGGGTGAGGCGGTGGCGACCAAGGTTTTGGAAAGCTCTGAAACACTCGAGAACTGACTGAATCTGGGCGGTTTGTAGCCCCGACGGTAGGGTATTCCGCCGGGGGTGAAACCGGTCAGGTTATGTCTACGTACAACGCTCGCAATTCTCTGAGAGGTGTGAAAGTCACGCAGGTTCAAATCGCAAAGCCGTGCCGTTCAGGCAGTAGCGTTTGCCGGTCGGTGCGGGGCCATCGTCAAAGATGTGGCCGTGGTGTCCGCCGCACCGGCTGCAATGAACCTCTGTCCGTGCGATCCAGAGTGTATTGTCTGGTTGCGTGCCGACAGCATCTTCGAGCGGCTCCCAGAAAGAGGGCCATCCCGTCCCGGAATCGAATTTGGCCGCGCTAGAATACGCTGGCAAACCGCAACCTGCGCAATGATAAAGACCGGCCCGGTCTTCTTTGTTGAGCTGCGAGGAAAACGGCTCTTCTGTTTCATGGTCACGAAGAATGGCGAATTGCTCTTCCGTTAGGATGGATTGCCATTCTTCTCTTGTGCGGACGATTTCAAAACCCCGTTCCTTATATGGCCCAGGTAGGGGCGTTTCAGATTTCCTCCAGAGTGCGGATGTACCCACCAGACCTGCGGAGGCTGCGGCGGAACCGGCGTAGATCAGGAAAGTTCTGCGGTGCATAACCTTTTTCCTTCGTAGTGAATTTAAACTCAGTTGCTATTGGGGGATAGAATCTGCGGAGACGCAGGTTTACGCCTCCGCGTCCGACCCGTTGGATTGCATCAAACTGGCGGCAGGCCGCCGTTCTCGTGCATTCCCACATATTTTCCGGTAATGGAGCCTTTGCTGTCATCGGCAAAGATAACAACATTATCGCCAACTCTAATGGTCTTATCCTGCGTCGGATGAAAGCGTGTCACCGGTGCAGATGAAGGGACATAGATTGTCTGTTCCTGACCACCGAATGAGACGGTGAGAACATTTTCTCCACCCCGCGAAACGACTTTTGCAATCGTAGCGTTGGTCATCTTGCTTTGATCTGTGAGATCCCAAGGTTTGAACCCTTCGTTCATGCCGCGCATGGCTTCGGGAAAGACGATGATCGCGAGAGCCCGGCGGTTTCCGTCGGGTGCTGAGACAGAGGGAACGGCGATGTAGGCGTTTTCTGGAACCTCGCTGAGTTCGATATTCTCGTACATCAGCACCACCGGATCGCTGAGCTTCACATCGACGGCATGCCCGGCGGCGTTTTCAACCGTGACGATCCCTTCGTTTAGTGTGGAAACCGTGCCACGCACGCGGAGTGGATCGGCCTCAGCAAATGACGTGAGGGAGAGCAAGGCGGTTGCCATAAGGAGAATGCGATATTTCATGAGACTGTCCTTCAGGTTTCGTTTTGACCGCGCCAGGAGACCATCAGGAAGCTGTTCCGCATATCGGGCGAATGCCCGAGACGAAGGGAGCAGCGTTTGTGATAGGCAAGGGCCATGAAAAACCGGACCCTCACTGAACAAACTCTTTCCGCGCTCGCTTTTGCAGGCGACCTTTCCATGGGCCAACCGCCGGAGCACAGCCCGGTTGTATCCTGCCTCGCTGCGCGGATTGCCAGGCACGCCGGCGCGCCGCAGCAAACAATCGAACATACGGCGCAGCTTGCCCTCATCCGCTGGGCGGGATGTACGGCGAATGCGCGGGAATTTGCCGACCTCCTCGGCGATGACATTCGTGGCCGGTCGGAGCTTCTTGCAGGACGCAATCCATTTGTTGGTGCCGATCCGCCGGAAGGCTCAATTCATGACGCGATCGAACCGCTTGCACGCGCCCATTGCGAAATAGCCGCTCACCTTTGCAGACGCCTGGCGTTGCCCGATGCCGTGGAAACTGCAGTTTCTGACCTTTTCGAGACCTGGGACGGGAGCGGACTGCCTGCCGGAAAGTCTGGCGAGGATATCTCGGAAGAAGCGCAATATGTGATGCTTGCCGGGGACGCCGAAGTCTATTCAAGGACCTTTGGTGTAACGCGAGCGGCTGTTTTGATCGACGGGCGGGCCGGGAAGACCTATGAAGCCAGCCTTACCCGAAGCGTCGCGCGGGCTCTTCCGGGATGGATTGCAGAGATCGACGCAGGGGCGCCTCTGGAAGATGCTCTTCAGGAGGCTGCTCTCTCCGCTGAAGGACCGGTCACACTGGATGAAGCTGCCCGTGTCCTTGGCGATTTTGCGGATCTGAAAATCCCCGGCAAAGCGGGCGAGGCACGCGCCGCCTATGCCCTTGCCATGGAGACGGCCAAGGAAGCGAAGTTGAGCCCGGAGCGGAGATCTGTGGTCGCGCTTGCAGCCAGTTTGGCACCCCTCGGCGGCGTCGCAATATCGAACACCAGATTGAGCGGATGGGGTGACGAAATGTCGGAAGCAATGCGTCTCATTCCCCATTGGACAATGCGAATCCTTTCGCGATTGCCGGACCTTACCGACGCAGCGGAGCTTGCATATCTCGCCTATGAACGGCTGGATGGATCAGGACTCGGGCAGGGTTTGAAGGCATCCTCGCTGCCGCGGGAAGCAAGGATAGTGCAGGCTGCGCGCGCGGCGGTTGAAGCCGGTGGTGAGTTGAACCAGAACGACACCCGCCGGGAGAGGACGCGCGTTTATCTTAATGAGGAAGTTACCTCCGGGCGACTGGACGGCCCATCCGTTTCGGCAGTACTGACGGCAATGGGCTTGCGGCGAAGATCGATCCCGGACGCGGATCGGATATCGGACCTCACCGCTAGGGAAGCTCAGGTTCTTTCAGAACTCGCTCAAGGTTTTTCGAATAAGGAGATTGCTCGCAGGCTCGACGTGTCTCCGAAGACCGTGAGCACTCACCTTGAGAAGGTTTTCAGAAAACTTGATGTACAGACGCGGGCAGGCGCGACACTAAAAGCAATCGAGCGCGGTCTGGTCTAAACGGCGGCGGAGACATCGGTGAAGTCTTTAAAGCGCTCGCCACCTCATGTCGCCGCAAATTTTACCCGCACAGCTTACTGTCGCAGCTTGCGAACTTGCCCGTCGCGGACGGCGCAGGAGTGTCGGCAAGAACCGTGTCATCAACCGAGCCGCCGAAGAACGGCAGCGTCACGCGGACATTGGCAGACGTCGGGAAGGGCGGCGGTGATGTAAACTGAACCCGCACGAGCTGGTGTGTCTGATCCGGTTTAAACGCGTTCTGGAATTCTTGCGGAACGGTCTGCGAGACCGGCAGAATCTCCTTGATATAGCCTTCGGCTTTGAGACGGCCGTTGGCGACATCGACTTTGGACCCCTCTTTCAAACCGAAGAGATAGGATGAGGGTAGATAAGCCAGCACATAGGCGTCGCCTGAAATGACCGACATCATCGGATCGCCCGGACGATAGACAGCGCCTGCGGACGGCACCATTTCGCCGATCCGTCCGTTTTTCGCGGCCCTGACGACGCCTTCCGCGTAATGCTCTTCAAGATCGGCAAGGGCGCGGCTTGATTGTTGAAGCGCATTGCTGACGGCGGCCACCTCCAGCTTCAGGCCGTCCTGTTCGGCTTTGAGACGGACATATTCCACCCGCGCATTGTATGCAGCTTCACTGGCCTCATCGAACCGCTGGCTTGAGACAACGGCTTTCCTGTGAAGCTTCTCAAGTTCTTCCGCTTTGACGAGGGTCGTCGCAAAGCGCACTTTGGCAAGCGGCAAGAGCTCGCTGATCTGTTTTTCACGCGAAACGAGGGCAGCCTGACGTTCTTTCAGTTCCGCATTGCGGGTTGCGAATTCCGCAATCCGTTCGAGGACGTCGATGGAGCCCACCTTCAACAGGATATCGCCGGACGATACGGCCTGGCCTTGCCGCACCCTGATATCTTCTACCCGCACAACGGATGTGGCGGCCACGACGGTACGTTCCCGAAGAACGAGACCATCGGCGCGCAAGAAGAGATGATCGCCCCATAGATGATTGCCGAGACCGACGGCAAAGAGCCCGAGAAAGCCAAGATAGACCCAGCGCCCGATCCCCGATTTCATTTTCCGGGGCTCGTTCTGCATGCTGTCGGAGCGTTGACGTTTTCTGATTTTCTTCACGGGAATTACCCTCTTACGCGATGCACTTTATTGGGGACGTAGGTGTCCTGATAGGACGCTGAAAAGATCCATTCTTCGAGATAGGCGCCAAGCCGGACGAACCGCATGTAGAGCCCGGTGTAAAGGCTGTAGCCGACGAGGAACGGGAGAAGCGGCATGGCGCGGACTTTCGGCGTGAAGCCTGCGGCCAACAGGAACGTGATGAGATCAAGCACCAGCAAACCCAGTTGCGCGGACAGCATGATGACGAGGGCAAAGCTGCCATAAATAGAGAACAGCCAGACCACATAAAAGGGAAGGGCTGCTGCACCGATCACGTTGAACAGGAGAAATTCGAGTTCATGGAACGCTTCTGAAAGCTTGAACTGGCTTGAAAATGGATTGAGCAGATGCCGGTGTTTCCTGAAACGCAAACGGATCGCGTCACGCTCCCACCGGAAGCGCTGCTTGACGAGCACCTGCTGCGTTGTCGGTACATCCGTGTAGCAAAGGGCATCTTCGACAAAACGTACCTTGCCGCGCTGGCGCAGGCGCAAGGTAAGGTCCAGATCTTCGCCACCCCCCGCATCAAGACCGCCAGCCGCCTCAAACACACTACGCTTGAACGCGCCGAAGGCACCCGAAACACAGACCACCTGATCCAGCCGGTCGACCGCCTGTTTTCCAAGCGAAATGGTGATCAAATATTCGATTGCCTGGAAGGCCGTTAGAAGGGAGACGCCGGGATTGCGCACCAGAATATTGCCGGAAACGGCAACGACTTCAGGGTCAAGAAAGGGCCGCACCACATTGCGGATCGCGTGACGGTCGAAGGAACAGTCGCAATCGATATTGATGATCACATCGCCGGTCGCAAACCGCGCTGCCATGTTGGATCCGGCGGATTTCCCGCCGCGAAGCTCGGTAGAATGGGCACCGTCGATGAGACCCTCGTTCAAGAGTTCCCGCAGTTTCGCAGGCATTTGATCAACTGATCCGTCGCTCACGACGATGATTTCGTCGGGGCGTCTGCTTTGTTCACCAAGCGCACGAACACAACGTTCAATGGCATCTTCCTCATTGTGGCCGGCAATAATGACGCTGATCGTGCCCTGATAGTCGGCATTCTCGTCATAGGAACGCTCGCGTTTGACGAAAAGGACAAGCAGAAACCCGAGCATGTATCTCGGGATTTCGAAGATCACCACGAACCAATAAAGGACGATCAGGCTGACAATGCTTTGCGCCAGCAGATAATCGACCGATTGGCCGAAATCGGAAGTCATGATGCAATATCCGACGGGCCGAAGTGCTGGTATTGCGCTTCCAGATCGAAACGGATCATTTGCGCTGCCCGACGATCCGCAGCATTGAGAAGACGGTCCGCCTCTTCAGGTGTGACACCGGAAATCAGAACGAAATCGTAGGTGGAGCCTTTGACGACAAAAGCCTCTTCCGGGAGTTCCTGACGAAGCGCCTCCAGATAAAGCGTGCGGCCTTGCGAGAACATCCGGCTTCCGACCTCATTCTCGAGTTCGAAATTGTAGCCGAGATAGCTGAGCGAAAAGGCCGTGCCGTTTTCATTGTAGTCCCGAGCTGCCTGATTGAGATGGACCACGAGATCAAGCGGCAGATCGGCAAAGCGCAGAGTGCGTTGGCCAGCGCCCATGAACATCGGTCCGGCACGCATGAATTTAAGGCCAAGATCGCTCATCTGGGCGCTGTGAACATCCTTGGTGGCCATCGCTTCGCCGTTGGCCTTGGTGCCGCAATCCATGCAGATGAAACCAACATCGGGTTCCGACATGGTCTGGCTACAGCTGTCACAGGTGAGCATCAGGCCGGGCCGGTCATAATCATGACCGAAATGATTGAGCGTACGGCGGCATTTCGGACATGTCAGATCATCGCCGTCGATAAAATCCGTTTCCGGCCCCTGATAAGCGCAGCGGAAATGGTGGATATAGCTCTTCTCGGTGAGATCCGGCGAGCGGCAGGACGGACATTCTTCGCGCACATTCAGGCGCGATGACGAACAATTGCCACAAATATGGAGCCGGTCGAACATCTCAAGATCGATGAGATCGCGCGCATGGAGCGCCTGTATCTCGCGGGAAATGACCGACGGATCCAGAATGCAATTATAGGCGATGAAGCTGCGTTCCGTTGCTTCATGGTGCGGCTGCAAAGTGCCGCCTGAAACATAAATCCGCGACAGAAGCTTTTCCGAAAGCTCGCTTGTCGTCACAAGATCGCGGTGAACCTGCTTCCGCCGTTCATGGAAGGCCTCAATCAAGGTGCCGACGCTTTCAATGTCACTCAGGTGAAGCTCAGACGCATTGAGATCGGCGCGTCCGAAAAGATCGCCGGAAAGGTCCATGACGGGCAGAAGATGCGCGCCTTTAAGCCGCCAAAGCTGATTGAGGTCGACTGCTTCATGAACGAGAATGGCGTCGCATTCATCCATAACCTGATCGCTCAGCGCGCTGTCGCGCAGCGGCCAATGCAGATAGGTGAAATCAAGTTCTTCCAGCGGTGAGCGCGCATGGACGAGTTTTAAGGTACCGTTTTGCTGGGCACGGCTCTCAACTTCGCTTTCATAGCGACCGAGCTCAACCGCACCGCAGGAGCCGACAAGATCGCAGACGCTATCCACATCAAGCGGTTTCGGAAGAACCTTGTCAAAGCGTTCGCAGTTCGCACGGTCGGCCAGAAGCCCTTTCACATCGCCGGTAATCGCAACGAAATAGGGTCTCAGAATGCTCGCCTGCTCAAGATATTGAAAGACCACTTGAAGGCCGTTCATTTCCGGCAGGTGAAAATCGATGAGCGCGACGTCGTAATGGGTCGACGTCAGTGCGGCGAGCGCGCTCGGTCCATCGGGGACGATATCCACGATGTGCCCGCGCTGGGTGAGAACCAGCTGCAGAAGATCCTGAATGACGGAACTGTCCTCGGCAAGCAGCACACGATGCTGCGCACGGTGCTCGGGAAGGTTGGTGATCGCGGACATGGCCGTTTGATCGCTCCAATTTGATATAATTTTTCGGAAAAATACAAAGTCCGCGTAATGAGTTTCTTAAGTCTGACGGACTAGCGTGAAAGCTGGTTAATAGGCGCTTATTAGCTAGGCAAATAGTGACACGACCCGTCATGTGGGGGTAAGGGTGCAAAATCAGATACGAGATATCATCGCAAAGCACTGCGTGACCCTTAGGCAAGAAGGCGCGATGGTGTCTCAGCATCTGGCAGAGCTGAATATGGGGGGAGGCGACTGGCAGCAGGCTTTAACGGACGCGCTGGAACTCGCCCATAAGATCAAGGGAAGCAGCGGCACGATCGGCTACACCATGATCTCGAAGGTCGCCGAAGCGTTGGAATTCCATTTACGGGATCTGGACGAGGAAGACGCCTATCCAGAGGAGGCGGCGCGTGAGAGAGCCAATAGCCTCTTTTCAGAGCTGAATGCGCTCCTTTCCGACATGAAGCCGGAGCAATCGTCTCTTTTCAATCGCACGCTTGCCTGAGAGGGCTTACGCGGCGCGGATCTCATCCCACATATCATTGAGCTGATCGGAAAGGCTCAGCGGATCGAACGGTTTGACGATGACCGCTTCCGCGCCGAGATCAAGATAACGCTGCTGTTCGTGGGTCTGGGCGCGCGCCGTCATAAAGATCACGGGCAGGTTTTCGCCTTCCGGCATCTGACGAATGAATTTCAGCGTTTCAATCCCGTCCATGAAAGGCATCATGACGTCGAGCAACACCAATTGCGGCTTGACGAGGGGCAGGGCCTCAAGCGCCTCGCGCCCGGAGTAGAAGTGATAGACTTGGAAGTTCCCAAACTCCTTCAGGGAGAGAAGGGTAATTTCCGCGATGCTCTCATCATCCTCGACGTAAAGGATGGTCTGAAGAATGTCGTTCATGCAACGCGCCTTTCTTCCTCATGCTCATGATCGAGGACTGGCAGAACGATGGAAAATGTGCTGCCGGAATTGAGTTCCGTTTCAATGGTGACCTCGCCGTTAAAGGCTGAGACTATGGAGCGTGTGATATTGAGGCCAAGACCCGACCCGCCATTGGCTTTGGTCGACGAACCGTCGCCTTGCGTGAATTTTTCGAAGATCTTTTCTTTGAACGCTTCGTCGATCCCCGGACCGTTGTCGATAACTGAAATCATGAGCTGATCGGACTGGTTCTGGTGGAGGCGGATCTCCACCGTGTCGAACCGCATCGTGAATTTCACCGCATTGCTGATGAGATTGGTGAGCGCCTGATTGAAGCGGTTGGCATCGACGTCGCAGTAGATCTCATCGATCTCGGAATGAAACTCCAGATCCACATCATTGGTGGTCGCGAAGGGCCGGTTGAGTTCCACCACATCCTTGACGAGCTTATTCATTTCTTCGGGTTTTGCATCGACGCGGATCTCGCCAGCGGCAATCTTCTCCATATCGAGGAAATCGTTCACAAGCTCGGTGAGGCGAATGCAATTCTCGTAGGATATGTCGAGGAGACGGCGCGCCTGCGCGTCGAGGTTTCCAGAGGCCTTGGCCTTCAGAAGCGACAGAGCGCCGTGGATAGAGGTGAGCGGCGTTCGCAGTTCATGGTTCACATTGGAGATGAACTCGTCCTTCAACTTTTCAGCCGATTTCCGGGCCGTGATGTTCTCGGTGAGCATGATGACGCCGCCAAGCTTGCCGTCATCGTCACACCAGGGGTGGAGTTCGTAGCGCAGCCACCCGCGCTCGCCGTCCGCACTGATAACGATAGGTTCTTCCGATTGAATGGAGCTGCCGTTGATCGCCTGCCAATGCATTTCCAGCCATTTCGGATGCTTCACCGGAACTTCCGGGAAGATCTCGTAATGGCTCTTGCCGATCACATCGGCTTCGGTGAGGTCGTAATCCTGAAACCAGCGGTCGCTTGCCTTAATGTAGCGCATGTTGATGTCGAACATGGCAACCGCGATGGGGGTGCTTTTCATGAAGTGCCGAAGATGATCGTCTGTTTCGGCTTGGGCGGACGCTTCTCTGGATTTCCAGGTCGCGAGATAAGCGATGAAGGCGAGGGTGAGGGCGGCGAAAAGCCCGATCGATATCATCTGGACCGTGTCATTCGCTAGGAGACTGGCGGACGGCGCGCTGACTTCCTGACCGAGTTTCAACTGCCAGCGTTCGTTGAAGTGTGTGACGTCGCCTTGCGGTTGGAGGGCCATGAGCGTGGCGGCGAGTGCAAAACCGGCGAGGGTCGAGAAGAAGATCGCGGCTGGTACGCGGAGGTCTCGTTTGGTGATGGACCGGCCGGAAGTTCCTTTGTGCCTATTGAGCTTTGCTGATGCCGAACTGGCCGGACCAAGCCGGGCTTTCTCGATCAGCATTGAGCCAAACTCATAAACCATACTCTGGTACTCATTACTTCCGAGCAACGCATTGACTTGAGGAAGCGTCGCCGCCGCGAGGTGAATGACCTCTGCCTATTTCGACATCCTCCGTCGATGGCACTTGCTCACGTGTCGGACGTTTTGACTGACAAACAAATATCCTCGAAAAGCCTAAATGAATCCTTTCGTGGCTAAAATTTGAGGGGAGTCGTCAAGAGCCGGGAAAGACAGATGTGATGGCAAGAGACCCGTGCAGTTTTACGCCTGGAAGAAAGGGGCGCGCCGGCCCGCCCGCCGCTAAACCCGGGTTTTCTGCGTCAGGTTCAACGTCGAGACAATCGCGTCGAATATGAGGAGTTCCTGGGTCAGCTCTTTGATCGCCGGGCTGTCCGCAAGCGGTTTGGCGATCGACGCGATTTCAAAGGACGGTTTTCGTTTGTCGATGGCAATCAAGAGATCACCTGCATCGAAAGCGACACGCACAGTGGCGCGTTTAAAATGCGAGCTTAGTTCGACAAGCCGTTCCATAAAGGCCGGTGTCAGCAGATAGCGCGCCTCGACCTGATCCGTGCTGTAGACCTCGAAGATACCCTCGAACACCGGATCTTCCAGCTTCACGCGGCCAAGATTGCCGCCCATGAAGCGAAAACTGTTGAAGAGCCCCTGATCGTTGGTAACGAGAGTTCGACCGCGAAAGCGTTTCTTAAAGGCCAACCGCGCGAGGAGCCCTCGAAAGGTCGTAACCCTTCGTGTGCGTTTGCCGGTAAACCGTATCCTTTCCATGTGGCACTCCACGAGGTCGAGCGGGATGCCCTGAAAGTGACCTTGGAAACGATCCTCATTTTTAAAGCTCGTATATGCCGAAACAAGCTCGACATCGAGAAAGCGCCCCTCGAGGCCGGTGCCGCCGGGTCTTGCGGTATAGGTAAGGCCGAAACGCCCTGCAATTTCACTGAGAAGCCTGGATTTCACTCGCGATTTGAAGGCGCGGACCGGCTGCATGGCGAAGGTGTAGGCGCCGAATGCAGCAACGGCCGGTATCCCAAATTTGACCCTCGGATCGGAAACCTGAAGATAAACGTCCAGAAAATACAAAAAGGCCGGGAGCGCTGAAAGAAGTCCAATCGCTGATAAAATCGCGCGGCTTCGCCAGGTTTTCAAAGCGGCAAGACGGTCGCTCTCCAGGCTTTCCAGCCAGGCGATCTGGCGTGCATCAAGGGCAACCGCCTTTTCGGAAAGGGTCGCGGCAACGCTCATGCTGCGAAGAATTCAGCTGCACTGACCGGCTTTCTGTCCGCTTCGGAGATTTCGAAAAACGGCATGGCACGGATTTTCAGGAAAGAAGCGATGAGGCTTGAGGGGAAGATCTCAACGGCGTTTTTCAGATCCTCCGCGGAGGCATTGTAAAACCGGCGCGCTGCGGAGATATGCGCTTCGACCTCCTCATAGCTCTGCTGGGCCTGTGTCATCGCTTCAATGAAACGGGTCTCCGGGTAATTCTCAAAGCTTGCGAGAATGCCCTGCATCAGGCTGGAGATTTCCGCTTCCGTATCGAGATAGCGTTTCAGCATTTCCGGATCTTTCACGTTCGCTCCAGCCGCAGCCGAGGCGCGGAGTTCTGTGACCCGTTCGATGAGCTCGATTTCGCGGGTCATCGTTTCCTTGGCAATCGCCAAAATGTTCGGGATGAGGTCGCGGCGCTGCTTCAACTGAACATCGATGCTTGAAAGGGCGCCGAGCGCGGCATTCCGCTTTTGAATGAGGCGAACATAGAGAAAAAACAGGATCGCGGCGGGGATCCCAACCGCAAGCAATTCACCAAGGGCCACAGCCATATCCTCTCGAGACGGGTGATGCGAGCCGCTATCGGCCCGCTTTCGCATTGCTCGAAAGTGTACAAAAAAGACCTTGAATCAGCGCAAAGCACGCACGGCGCATTTGAATCAAATTGAACGACTGGTTTTAAATGTTCGGTAACTGTGAGCGGTGTTGCGCTCAATGGCGTATCGCCACTTCGCGCTCAAAGGTTTTGGCTTGCCAAAAAAAGAAGGCGACCGAAGCCGCCTCCAATCACGTTATATTCACGACCCTCAATCAGATCGCAATCACGCCGCCATCTTCTTTTGTGACAACGACGACCGACGGGCGTGGGGGCATCGCCGGGTCGAAATCGGGCCAGCGGGTCGCCGGATCCTCAAAGGTCGAATTCCGCTCAAAGCCTGCAAAGTCCTTCGTGCCGTCCGTTCCTGGATGCTGAACCGCCAGGAAAAGCGCCTTGCTGTCATCGGCAAAGTAGGGGCCGCAGAGTTCCCCGCCGACCGGACAGCGGAAGAAGAGCTTCGAGTGGCCTCTAAGGTCGCCTTCCGTCTCAAGGGCGTAGAGACCGTCGGATTTTCCGGTACGGCCCCAGTTGCGGCCCTGATCGGTCGAAATCCAGAGGCGGCCATTATCGTCAAACGCGCAATTGTCTGGAGAGCCGAACCAGCCGTTCTCGGATGTTTCCGGGTTCCAAATGGCGCCGACCTCTTCAAGCTTCGGATCGCCGCACAAAACAAGGATCGACCATGTGCCCTTGGTCGCGGAATGATTGCCTCCGTCTTCCTTGATCTCAATGATATGCCCAAAATTGCTCTCAGGCCGCGGATTGGCTTTATCCACCTGATCTGCTTTGCGCCGCGAATTGTTGGTGAGCATGATATAGGCCACACCATCGCCGCGAGGCTGTGCATCTTCCGGACGATCCATCGGTGTGGCGCCCAAGAGATCGGCAGCAAGGCGCGTGTCGATCGCGATATCGGCCTGGCTCTCAAAACCGTTTTCGGCGGTGAGCGGCCCTTCGCCGTGAATGAGCGGCAGCCAGTCAACGACGCCATCGTCGTTAAAGCGCGCCACATAAAGCGTGCCTTCCGATAAGAGCGTCGAGCCGAAATGCGAGTTCTCTTCGCTCACCACCTCGGCTGAAACCCACTTATACTGGTAGTCGAACCGATTATCGTCGCCGGAATAGATCACAAGACGCCCGTCAGACGCGATCGTCGTCTCAGCACCCTCGTGACGGAACCGGCCAAGAGCCGTGTGCTTGATCGGTGTTGCATTCGGGTTGAGCGGATCGACTTCGACAACATAACCGAAGCGGTTCGGTTCGTTCGGCTCTTTTTCGATGTTGAAGCGGTCATGGAATTTGCCCCAGGCATAGGCCATGCCGGGAACGCCGTATCGCTTTTTTGAGGCGGCTTCCGAGACGCCGGTGAGATCCGCATCACCTTCACCGTCCACTGTGTCGGTCCAGAAATAGAGGTGGAAGTTTTCTTCCGCCATCAGATAGGTGCCCCAGGGCGTGATGCCGCCGGCGCAATTGTTGATCGTCCCGAGAACGGTCATGCCGGAGGGATCGGCGGAGGTACGAAGGCGCGGGTGACCGGCAGCCGGTCCATCAAAGGTTATCGGCGTATTGGCCGTAATCCGGCGGTTGATCGGGTTGTCGCGGTTCACCGTCCATTTGCCGTCGCCGCCTTTGACGATTTCAAAGACTGATCCTCCATGGGCCGCCATTTCGATATCGGCGAGCTCCTTTGTCATGTCCTTAAAACCGGATCTGTCCTGGCGGCCGATCTTCGGGAACATGACCTCTTCATTGGTGTATTCGTGGTTGACGCAAAGCATGCCGCGGCCGGGTGCGGTTTGAACAAATCCGACATAATCGTTGTTGTAGCCGA
Organism: Pseudomonadota bacterium; assembly: GCA_039181265.1. GTDB lineage: Bacteria > Pseudomonadota > Alphaproteobacteria > Rhizobiales > JACESI01 > JBCDCU01. The sequence continues at coordinate 21,141 of JBCDCU010000006.1, forward strand.
ATTGTTGTGACTGAGCGTCAGCCGACTGGTTCATCACGTCGAAGTCGGGTGCGTCCGCGGTAATCGGATCGCCCCAGCGCACCAGGATATCTGCGTTATAGCCATTTGCGATGTGGTGCTTGACGTCGTTTCCCCAGGCGAGCTCGTCAAAGATGAAGCGGCTGTCTTTGGCTGAGGCCGCTTCCGCCGGACGGGTTGAGGTGAGGGCCGTTGTGCCGAAAAGCGAAGCGGTCGCGGCGACAGCGAGCGACCCGCGCAGGAAATCGCGGCGGCCATAGCGGCGCTGGATCACGTCTCCGATTGTATTATCGAGATTCGGATTGGTCGGCATATCGTCGAACGCTTCGGAGGTCTCGCCTTTGTTGCCGTAAGCGTCATTTGCAATAATGTCTCGTCGTGACATGGGGGCTCCCTAATCGTGTTGGGGTTCCGAAGTCTAACTCGGATTGTCATGAAGAGCTCTTTCTGATCACTCCTCCATGTCAGACATGTGACGTTTTTGGTCACCAGTTCGTGTTTTCACGCGGCCTGGTGTCGGGGCGTTAGACGCGGAAATCTCTATCGACTGCGTATACAAACCGGGTGAGGGCGCTATGGCTTTTACGGAACGATCCGCTCACCCGTGTTCGAGGTGAGCGGTGATATGATCGAGCACCCGCTCCGTGTCTGGCTTGGTCGCCCCACCTTGCGTGACAAAAGCGCGAAAAGCAGCGTCCGGTTCCACATCCGCGCCGTAGATCCGGATAAGAGCGCCCCGCCGCCAGAGATCCCGCGTTACCTCCCGTGGCAGAAGACCGATGCCGCCGCCCGCCAAAACCGCGCTCAAAACGCTCAACGCATCACCGATAGGCACGAAAATGGCCCCGGCGGGGACAGGCTTGCTGTGGCCCTTAAAAATCCGGGGCCAGAAATTGAAAACATCCTCATGGAGAAAGGTTGCTGCCTCGATCTCGTCGATTGATTTCGGTTCGTTCAATTCGCGGTAGAGAGACGGGCCGCAGACGGCTGACCAGCCTTCGACCCCGAGTTGTCTGCTCAGTCTGTCTTTGGGCGGCTCTCCCTGTAAAAACCGGATTGCAATATCGACAGCATTATCTTCGACTGGCGCATCAAACGGCGAGAGCCTCAGATCGAGGTCAATACCTGGCATCGCCCTGCGGGATTCCGCAATGGCAGCAACAAGTCGGAAGGAGGCGAAGGCTGGTGGCGCGCTGATGGTGATCCGGCCCGGTTGAGCACTCCGCCGCACGGCATGGGCAACGCCGTCCAACTGATCTGCCGCGCCTATTCCGCCGTCCAGAAGCACCTTGCCGATGGGCGTGAGATCTGCGCGTCGGCCCGCTGTCATAAAAAGTGGGGCGCCGATCCAGTCTTCCAGTGTGCGGATCTGATGGCTCACAGCGGACGGTGAAATCGAAAAGCGTTGTGCCGCTTCGCTCATGCGGCCGGACCGGGCCGCAGTGAGAAAGATCATGAGGGCGCGATAGGGGGGCGGGTCGGTTTGCGTCGGATCATTCATACGTTGTTTGAGCTCACTTCAATCAATGTTCTCCCTAATGAAGCAAAAGAGAAAAATGAGAACTCCAAACTGAAGTTCATTGAATCAAGGTTGTGTCAAAAACCCGGTGCTGAGAGATCCTCCCTATCACCTCAGTATTTTCCCGCGGACATGCACATCGGAGGACATCCTCATGCTCAAAAAAACGCTTGCAACCCTTCTTCTTCTTGGAGTGGCACTTCCCGCACACGTCGCGGTGACTCACGCCGACAGTTTCTTTCATGACGACGCAACTCTTGGTGTCGATGTCCCATCACCCGGCCTCTACCCGGAAGGCATCGAACACGACACTGAAACGGGGAGTTTCCTTCTTGGATCGATCCGCAAAGGGAAGGTCGTGCGGGTGACGTCAGACGGCGCGGTTGAAACGCTTGTAGACGATGAGCGGCTTCGTTCCGTCGTCGGCATTCGCGTCGATCGCGAGCGCGGGCGTCTTCTTGTCAACAATGCCGATTATGGCGTCGCGGAGCGCAGCGCACCTGAAGACCGCTTTCAGACTGCGGCCCTTGCCATCTACGACCTTTCGAACGGCACGCCTCTCCAATATGTCGATCTGAGCCGCCTTCGCCCCGGCGAGGCCCGTTTCGTCAATGATCTAACCATCGATGCGGACGGTAATGCCTATATCACGGACAGCCTGGCAGCTGCGATTTACCGTGTGACACCGGCAGGCGATGCCTCAGTGTTCCTGACCCACGAGATTTTCCGTGGTGATGGCTTTAACCTCAATGGCATTCAGACCCATCCGGATGGCTTTTTGATCGTCGCGAAGAAGAGCGATGGGCGGCTTTTCCGCGTTCCGCTTGATGCGCCCGAGGCTTTCGAAGAAATCGCGCTTGATCGCGCGCTTGTCGGGACCGACGGTCTGGTCCTAGCCGGCGAAAACGAGCTTATTGCGATCACCAATCGCGCGTCAGGGCAAGCGCCCAACACAATCCACCGCCTTGTGAGCGAAGACAATTGGGCATCGGCGCGCGTTGTCGGAAGCGTCGAGACGGGGGATGTTTATGCAACCACGGGAACGATCCGAGACGGACGTCTCTTCGTGAGCCAGGGGCATCTCCACACGCTCCCGGCGACGCTGAAGGACGACGCAACACCGCTCTTGGAAATGTTTCGCATCCGCGAGGTTGGCATGCAAAAATAGCGACAACCCGCAAGAGGTCTGCCCGATTCTGCCATGGTTTCGTGGGAGTGTCGGGCATAATGAGGAATAACAATAATAAACAGGAACAATAAGATGTCCTATTTTCTTCAAGTTTTAGTTGCGCTTTTTCTGCTCATGCCCGGACTATCCATTTCACCGGCCTTCGCGGAGACCGCTTCGCCCTCTGTCACCGTCCATTTTTACGGGGCGGAGGACTGCCCGCCCTGTATGGCCTTCAAACGCAATCACCTTTCCGATGTGCGTGCAGAAGGCGAGGTTGAAGGGTTTGCCGTCGCTGAGAACATTATCGAGAAGACGCGGGAGATCGGGGCAATCGGGATTTTCGGCGATGCGGACGCGCTGTTGCGCAGAGTGGGTCCGCAATTGCCGCGTGTCTATCCGCCGATCTTTTTTGTAACGGATGGCAAGGAGATCGTTTCAGTCGATCGTCATGACTGGCGTGCAGCCCTTGCAAGTGCAAAGGCGACGGCTGAAGAGAAATAGTATCGTGCTCGCCGATCCGCTGCGCCCGCCATAGTCCTTAGCAGATATCTCAATTTTGAAAGAAGGTCACAAGAGTCTCGTAATGAGGAAGGCATATAATAGCACTAATTACTTACTTCAATTGATTGTACTGGTTTAAAAAGATGCTCCCACTCAAGACGAGAATGATGGCACTCTTGATAATGAGCCCGGCCATTGTGTACCCGCTTTGGGCTCTAACAAAAATCGAACACACGTCTCCAAAGCCTATTGATTTTGAGCGGGCGACTGAGACAGAGCGCGCATCCTATGTGTCAAGATTTGGCAAGGCGTTCACCGCTTCGCTTGATAAAAAAATGCCCAAAAATGATGTGAAATTTTTGGGTGTAAACGAGGTTGATCGCAGCTTTTCAGTGTCAGTCCAGTTCGATGACATGCTCCCACACCACCTAGAATTTCCTTATATCAAAGAAATTTTGACAGCGAGTAACAAAATGCTCTGCAAGGAGTGGGAAGAAGACAAACTCGTCAGCGAAAACGCAGTCAATTTCACATTGTACTATGTAAACAACGAAGTCACTCTCGCAGAGATTAGAGTCTCAGAAGCGCATTGCGCACAGCTTACCTAGTTTACTTTTCGGCGGATGAGCTACCATCTAAGGCGTTTTAGGCAGCCCAGAATGTCGGGCATAGACTAGCCGATACGCGTAGTGAAGTTTAGCGGAGACCAGAGAGGCCTCCGCATTCGATCAAAATCTATCCAGCAGAGCCCGTTACTTAACGGTGATGGTAATCACCTTAGAAACCATCTGTGGCCCGAAGGGCACGTGGTTCATATCACCGAACATCATCTGTAGTGTGTGCTGACCGGGCGCAAGATCGAGTTTCACCTCGGTCTGGCCACCGCCGAAATGCTTGTGCTGGTCGTCGGCGGGTAGGGGATCGATCCATTCCAGTTCGCCGTCGGCACCTTCACCGAGGGGTGGGCGGTCGATCAGAATATGATGGTGGCCGGTTCCAGGTTTCTCTGTTCCAGCGGGTGCAACGCCCATTCCGCTCACGCCCATTTGAACCAGTACCGGCGAAGAAACAGTCGCACCATCTTCAAGATTGATGAAGTAAACATAAGCGCCCTCGGTGGCGGGCCATGCCAGATGGTCATCCGCAGCTACGGGGCCGGTGAGCGCCGCAAAACCAATTGCAGCCGCCAAAGCAAGTCTTTTCATTGGTATTGTCCTCCTGAATGAATTCCTCCTGATCCATGTGTTTAGACCACACGACCGAAGCAGAGTATTCGGAATTTCTCTCAATGCGCATCTTAGAAGTAAGACAATACCGTGCCGTGGCCCGAATTTCATCAGGGGTTCTTGTGATGCGCCGCAACGTTATTCCGCCAGCGCCTCTACTCAGGATGAGATCAAAACATGAGAGATCTAACCGAGCGATACACAGGGTGGGCATCGGTTCCTGTGAGCCGGTGTCGATAAGTGTGGACCGGGCGGCGATCTTGCACTAACAGATCACCGAACCCGCTTATGCGGGCAATTACTGATAGATTTCTCACACAAACCGGAATGGAGGTTTAATGCCGATCACCGAGACTGAACTAGCTGCAGCCCGCAAAGCCTGGGGCGACGCGCTCATCGCAATCTCAAAAGCCTATGAGGCAGATGGAATTGACGGAGCCCGCACAGTTGCCGAAGGGGTGCTTGATTCAGCCTATGGCTATATTCTTGGTCCTGTCCTGTTCAAACCGACGCTTGCCAGCGGAGACCAGACCTTCCGCCCGACAAAGAAGGGCGCGCTCTCATACTTCGTGGGTCACGATGACGAGTTCCCGCTTGATGGTGGTTTTGGCATCAAGGGGTGGCGCGAAATGGAATCACAAACGGCTGCCGAATTCATAGAAGGCGATGTCGGCATGTGGATGGGCTGGGTGATGCTCACCGACAAGGACGGCCAGGTTACGAAGGTCGACAAGAGCTTCGGCTACAAGAAAGACGCTGAAGGCACTTTGCGGATCGTGCTCCACCATTCGTCGCTACCATTTCAACCGTAAATGAGGGCGGCTCTGCCGCCTTTTTTATTGACCTTAAACGCGCGGTGCTGTGACTGGTGCAAAGGTTACTGGCTCGCCTCAAGCTGCATCAGCACCGTGCGCAACGCTTCGATATCGATATCGCGACCAATCACCACGATTTTCGTGCGCCGGTCTTCGCTCGGCCATTGACTGAGCCGCTTGGTCGGATGGATCAGATGTTGCACCCCATGAACAACAACCGGGCGGTCTGGATCGTCGGAAAGAGCGACCAAACCTTTAAGGCGTAAGAGGTCGGTCCCTGCGATCATCTTCAGCGTGTCGAGGAAGAAGGAAAAGGCGACGGCGCTCACAGGTTCGTCGGAAATGATCACATGGCTGCGGATGTCGTCGCCGTGGCGGTTGATGTCTGAGTGATCATGGTCGTGATGGTGGTGATGATGCCCGTGCCCGTGCCCGTGATCATGGGCATGATGATGTGAATGATCGTGCTCCTCTACCATGGTCTTTTCAATGCTAAGCCAGGTGAGGGCGTCTTCGCCTTTGTTCCTGAGATCGTAGCTTCCGTTTTTCAGGAGGAGATCGCGCATTTCCTGCCAATCGGAATGGCGGTCCAGAATCCGAGCGCCTGGATTGATTGCGGAAAGCCGTTTTCTGTCTTCGACGATATCGCGCTGCGTTGCGGGATCGAGGGCAAGGTCGGTTTTCGTGAGTAGAAGAACATCGGAGACAGCAACCTGCCTAAGCGCTTCTTCATGATTATCGAGCGTCTTTGGTCCGTTGACGATGTCAAACAGGGTAATGAGACGCGACAGCGCGAATTGTCCCCGTAGCGGCCCGCTTGTTGGATCGTAGGCCGGTGGTGCGAGGAACGGTACGAGGACCGGGATTGGATCCATGAGACCCGTCGTTTCGACAATGACGCGTTTGAATTGGGAAATCTCGCCATCGTTCATCCTGGCCAGAAGATCGTTGAGCGACTGGGCAATATCGCTTGAAGCTGTGCAGCACAAACACCCAGTTGTCGTCATGATGAGGTCGTCGCTGAAATCAGCAACCAGATCGTGGTCGATCTGGATGTCGCCGAACTCGTTGATCAGGACGGCAGTCTCCGCAAAGTCAGGGTCGCGCAGCAGTTGATTGACGAGCGTCGTCTTCCCCGCGCCCAAAAAACCTGTGACGATCGTGACGGGAATCGGTGTTGGCCGGGCGGGCGAAACCGCTTGGGTCGCTGTCGAAGGGGTCGTTACCATCTCATATCCCTGTTCATTCAATCCGGTTATTAACCAGTCTTTGTGCAGAACCTGTGATTTCGTCCAAATCTGACAACATGGGGATTGCCGTTTTTTCCGCAATGTGGGTAGAATTACGCAAGCTATATTGTGATGTTATAACAAGGTGGCTAGGGTGGAAATCCGTCCTTTTTATAAGGGCGTTGCTCATGGTTCCGTTGGCGGCAAGCGGGTCTGTGAGATTGGAGGAGCCACACCAGGCCAAGGAACGAGCAGGATCCTATGAGCTTTGCCCGCGAACTCGTAACAGAAGCAGCAATCGGAGTCGGTATTGCGGAAAACCCCGCCGGGTTGCGCACGCTCCATCGTCCGGGATGCGCCGCTGTGATCTGGCGCCGCCAACCGCCGGTTGGATTTCAATCTTGGATTGATGCAATGGACGTCGATTTACTGCCTCAAACGCAATTGTTTCTGGCGCCCGGTAAGATTGCAGGCGCAATGGATACGCTTTGCGCCAAAGCAGGGATGCCGGCAGGCGAAGAACGCGACTGGCTTGCCAGGGATATTGCAACGCTTGCTGAATTGTTTTCCTGGGTGATGCCCGCGCCATTGCTGCGTCTTCGATTGATTGTCGGGTCCACCTATGCCCGTCCCAAGTTTCATGTAGATGAAACGTCGGCCAGGCTGATTTGTACCTATCGCGGCCCGGGAACCCAATATGGCGTCTCCATCAATGGTGCCGATCCAACGAAGATCCTCACGATACCGACGGGCGCTCCCGCGATCCTGCGCGGCAAATACTGGCCGGAAGGCCAGCGCTCGGGGGTTCTGCACCGCTCGCCTCCAACCGTGGCGATGGGGGAAACCCGTTTCCTCCTCATCCTCGATCCAGTCGCAGGGCCTGCTAACGCTTAGTCATCGCCAGCGTCCGGCATGGTATGCATTTCATGTTTCACGAACGCCTCTGGGACCGATTGAAAAACGCTGGCGGTATTCCCGCGGGCTGAGGCCGACATTTTTTTGAAACACACGGCGAAACGCACTTGGATCCTCATAACCGGTTTTCCAGGCGATCTGATTGACCGTTTCATTGGTGAGTTCCATGAGTTCTTTTGCTTTCGCGACCCGAAGCGATTGCAGATATTCAGTTGGGCGCAGGCCCGTTGCCGCCTGAAACCGCCGGATGAAGGTGCGTTCTCCAAGCCCCGCCGTTGAGGACAGATCGGGGATTGAGACTTTCTCGGCAAAATTGCTTTGAAGCCAACGCTGGGTTTTCAGAATAGCCCCATCGCCATGGGTAAGCCGTGGGATGAACCCGCTATAATAGCGCTGCTCGCGCTCCGCCGGATCGACCAGGAAGAAACGTGCCGTCTGGGTCATGATGGCCGAGCCGAGATAGCGGTCGACAAGACGAAGCCCGAGATCAAGCCACGCCATCACGCCACCGGCCGTTATGATATCGCCGTCATCGACAATGAGTTTGTCCGGATCGAGAAGAACGTCGGGATTAGCTGATCTGAACTGGTCGGCGAGCGCCCAATGGGTTGTTGCGTGGCGTCGGTTGAGAAGCCCCGTTCGGCCAAGGTGAAAGGCCCCGGCGCAGATCGAACAGATGAGACCGCCGCGCTGATGCTGCGCCAGGAGGAGGTCGGTTAAGGAAGCATCCGCTTCATCCGGTCCGCACCGGCTCGTCAGGCTCGGCGGCAGGATCATGACATCGGGTGGATCGGGGAGGGCGGTATAGGGCGGTGACAGAGTGCCTGCCTGGATCCGCCGGTGCATATCGCCCGCCTCATCAGCCCCCATCGCGCTTGCCGTGCCGAAAAGGTCGATCAGCCCGTAGACTGCCGACAATTGCGCACCGCGATAGTTGACGACACGAATGTGGATCTCGGCTACTTCCGTCATGCTTTGTCACTTTTGGACCGGTTTCTGTCATTTCCGCCAATCCTGCTCGCGAAGTCAATCCATTACATCCCTGTCATGCGCTGCGACGGATGTTGCGCCAGAGAAAACGGAGATTTCAGACATGACTGCCCAAGCCCTCGTCGTCATTGACATTCAAAACGATTATTTCCCAGGCGGAAAATGGACCCTTCATGAAGCAAATAAGGCCGCTGAAAACGCAGCGCGCCTCATCAAGAACGCCCGCGACACCGACGGGATCGTGATCCATGTGCGCCACGAATTTCTGAGCGAAGATGCGCCGTTCTTCGCGCCAAACTCTGACGGTGCGAAAATCCACGAAAGCGTCCTGCCCGTTGACGGCGAAGACGTCATCTTGAAGCACAAAGTGAACGCGTTTCAGGACACCAATCTGAAATCGATCCTCGACGCAAAAGGCGTGAAAGACGTCACCTTTGTCGGATCCATGAGCCATATGTGCATTGATGCGGCCACCCGCGCTGCCTCCGATTTTGGCTACAATGTGACGGTCGTTGAAGATGCCTGCGCATCGCGCGATCTTGAATTCAACGGCAAGGTTGTTCCTGCGACCGAAGTCCATGCTGCCTATATGTCAGCGCTTGGCTTTGCCTATGCGAACGTGACCACGACGGATGACTATCTGAGCGTCGCAAAGGCAGCTTAAGCGTTATCCGATGGAGGCACCCGCCGTCTTGGGAGGCGGCGGGTGCTCCCATATCGACCCGGCAAATCCCAGTTATTGCATGTGCTCTTTGTAGAGATGGTAACCAACACACCCCATGAGGCCTCCTGCCGACATGATCACCATCGGCGGCAAAAGAGACTCAGGAAAACCCGCAAGTGCCAGACCGGCGCCAAACAGCAAAATGCCCGATAATGCTGCCGCCATGTAGTCGAATTGGCCTATAGCTGGTTTGTCGGTAAAGAATCCAACCATCAGGCCTGCGACCACAATGGCGATAATGACGTCCAGAAGAAAAAACACTGGCTTATACTCCCATATAAACTCAAAAAATCCGGGCGCCTTTTTCTATCCCAAAGCGAAACGAGCCAATTCAAATGATGCTTCAAAATTAGTGAGTTCTTAGATCTATCTATCTGGAATATACGCGAAAAGCCCTAATCAAAGGCTAAATAGAACTGATCGGGCAGCCAGTGGCTCTTATTGATGAGGGTGTGCCCGCGAATAGGGAGAAGATATGGTCTTTGCGCATTTTCGGCAGGGCCAACACCTCTTTTCGGTGAGGTTATTGGCAGGTCTTTGTGCCCAGGAGCCGGTGGTTTTGACGGAGTTTGTTTCTCGAAATAGTCAATAGGATCAAGAAGGTAGGCAGATAACAATGCCTTCAGATTATGTTCAGACTCCACATGCTAAATATTGACTTCAAGATCGCAAATACCTACACTCTAGCCTGAAGGATGGCTGAAATGAAAACCGCACTTTATACAGCTCTGTTCATCATGGCGGCTCAAACGCTTGCAGTCGTTGCCCA